>JBKPMA010000377.1:0-4150 GCA_046731935.1 Acidobacteriota bacterium | reverse complement strand
GCCATAGAGCGTGAGCGTTTCTGTCACCGCTGTGCGTGACTTGCCCAGTTTGCGCGCAAGCATTTCGTGCGTGTAGGCGCACTTTTGCGCCAGGACGTGCATGGCCTCCGCTTCTTCAAACGGCGTCAGATCCTTCCGCTGCAGGTTCTCGACCAGCGCCACCTCCATCAGTTCGGCATCATCTGCATCCCGGAGGACGGCAGGCAGCTCCTTTAGACCGACCTGGACTGCCGCCTGATAGCGGCGCTCGCCGGCGATGATCTGGAACCGGTCGCCCTGCTGTCTGAGGATGAGCGGTTCGAGAATTCCTTTCTCGGCGATCGATGCCATGAGCTCTGACAGGTCGCCCATGACCTGCCGCGGCTGATTGGGATTCGGATCGACGAGGTCGATCGGAACCATTCGACCGATCGGGGCGCCGGCTGACGCGGCGAGCGTCTCCACGTAATGCTCGTCGTGCCGCATCCGAACGCTTTCTGGCAACCCTCGCTTAGGCACGGTCCATTACCTCTTCGCAAAGACTGTAGTACTCACTCGCGCCGGACGACTCGGGCGCGAACGTGAAGATGGATTCCTTGTAGGCCGGACTCTCTTCGAGCCGCACGCTCTTGCTGATGGTCGTGTGGAACACCTTCGTTCCAAAGACCCGCTGAATCTGATCGCGGATGTCACGTGCGAGCGACGTCCGCTTGTCATGCATGGTGATCACGACGCCCAGGATTTGTAGCCCTGGGTTGGCGCGTGCGCGAACCTTCTCGACCGTCTCCAGCAGGTCGTCCGTCCCTTCCAACGCGAAGTAGGACGACTGGATGGGAATCAGTAGATGCGTCGCGGCGACCAGCGCGTTGACCGTCAACAGGCCTAACGCCGGAGGGCAATCAATCACGATGTGCGAATACTCGCTCCGAACGGCGTCGATGCGGTCCTTGAGGCGGAAATGCGCATCGATCTCCCCTACCAGCTTCGCCTCGAGCTTGGCCAGGGCGATCCGCGACGGCGCGACGTGCAGGTTCGGCAGCGACGAGGGCAGCGTGACGTCCTTGATGCCGACGTTCGGCTCCGCGATCGCGTCATACATCCGTAGGGTGACGTGCTGCATGTCGAGAAACGACATGGTGCTGTTGGCCTGTGGATCGAGATCGATGAGGAGCGTCGGACGCCCCCGCAGCGCCAGCGCCGCCGCGAGGTTGATGGCGGTCGTGGTCTTGCCCACGCCGCCTTTCTGATTGGCTATGGCTACGATCATCGGATCAGCCGTTTCACATCTTGTACTTGCCGAGGTCGTCCGGGTCCAGACCTTCGAGCCACTTCTGCAAGCGGTCGGATTCTGCCCGTTCGGTCGCAATATCACTCGACTTCGCCCGCTCGATCACCGAGTCCTCGACGAAGATCGGGGCCTTCGTGCGCAGTGCCAGCGCAATGGCGTCGCTTGGACGCGCATCGATCGTGACGGGGTCCACCGTACCGACGAGCAGGAAGATGACGGCGTAGAAAGTGGCGTCCTTGAGGTCCGACACCACGACTTTTTGTACGACCGCGTTGAGGCCTTCGATGACGTTGCGAAGGAGGTCGTGCGTCATCGGACGCGAGGGTGCGAGGTTCTCAATCTGTGTCGCGATCGCATTGGCTTCGGCGCCGCCGACCCAGATCGGCAGGATCCGCTCCTCCGCCATGTCGCGCAACAGAACAACCGGCGTATTCGTGGTCGGGTCGAGGATGACCCCCTTGACGGTCATCTCAATCAGCATGGGTTGGTCGTCCAGTGGAGCTCCTGGGTGGGTGCGTGACAAACGTAGGCGCCATGAGCACAGGTGTCAAGCCGAACCGGCAAGTGTGCCCCGCAGGCTGTTTGGACCGCCCCGAAGAATCGTCACGGGGCGTAGTTGGCCGATGAGATCCGGTGTTCCCGGGACGTTCACGACGGTATTACCGGTCGTACGTCCCGAGAGCTCCCAGTCACGCCGACGGCTCGCGGCGTCAATCAGCACGTCCATCGTTTGTCCCACAGCCGCGTCGTGGAGTTCGGTCTGGATGTCGCGCTGGAGCTGCTGAAGCGCCACGATCCGGCGCGTCTTCTCCTCTTCCGCCACGTCGTCTGCGAGACGCTTCTCCGCGAGCGTGTTGGGCCGCTCCGAATACTTGAACGAGAACATGCTGTGGAATCGGACGCGGCTAGTCAGTGACAGCGTTTCCTCGAATTGCGCCGTCGTCTCACCCGGGAAGCCCACGATCATGTCGGTCGAGAGCGCAATACCGGGCACCGCCTCGCGCACACGATCGACGATGGCGAGGTAGGAGTCGCGGGAGTAGCGGCGCCGCATCGCACGGAGGACGTCGGTGGAGCCCGATTGAACCGGCAAGTGGAGATGCTTACAGACCTGCGGGATGTCACGGATGGCGGCGATCAGCCGGTCGCTGACATGACGCGGATGCGGGCTCGCGAACCGGATGCGGTCGATGCCGTCCACGATTGCGACCGCCTCCAGCAACCCCGCAAAGTCGCACGCCTCGTCGTCTGGCGCCTGGTAGTGATTGACGATCTGACCGAGGAGCTGGACTTCGCGGCGCCCGGTGGCCGCAGCGTGCCGCACCTCGGCGAGGATTTCGGATTTCGGCCGCATGCGTTCCTGGCCCCGCGTGTACGGGACCACGCAGAACGAACAGTACTCGTTACAGCCTTCGATGATCGTTACCCACGCCCGCACGGGATCCGCCCTGCGCGTCACGCTGAACGGAAACGCCACGTCGTCTTTTGCGCCGAGATCGATCTGGGTGTGTCGGGTCGCTTCGGCCTGCTCGAGCAGCATCGGGAGCATCCGGACGCGGCGCGTGCCGACGAGCACGTCAACGAGACCGGACCGCGCCAAAATCGCACTTCCCTCCTGCTGCGCGACGCATCCGGCTACGGCGACGGTTGGCCGATGTCCGGTCTCGGCAGCGGCCTGACGCAACTCACCGAGGCGCGTGTACAGCTTCTGCTCGGCACGTTCCCGCACGCTGCACGTGTTGATCACGATGACGTCGGCGTCCAGGTCGTCGGCGGTGGCCTCATATCCGGCCGCCTCGAGCAGGCCCGCCATCTGCTCGGAATCGTGGTAGTTCATCTGGCAGCCGAACGTCTCAATCAGGTATTTGCGGCTCATTTGCGCTCTCGCGAGGGCGACCGACCAGCGGCACGACGAGGTGCAGAATTAGGCGGAAAAGCGCTCGTTTCGCTTTCGCCTTTCGCCTTAGGTTCACCTTTCGCCTGCCTGTTGGACAGCAATTCGGCGGCGCTGGCGAGGACTCCTTTGGAGAGTGTACCGCCGGCCATCATCCGGGCGAGTTCTTCTTCGCGATCGGCTCCATTCAGACGGGTGACGGTCGTCACGGTACGGCCGCCGGTCACGCGTTTGGTGACTTGGAAGTGCGTAGCGCCGCAGGCCGCGATCTGGGGCAAGTGCGTGATGCACAGCACCTGCGCGTGCTGCCCCAGCCGCTGCAGCTTTCTGCCCACGTCGTCCGCGGCACGTCCGCCGATGCCTGCATCCACTTCGTCGAAGATGAGTGTGCCACGGCGCGTGGTGCCGGCCGACAGCGAACGAAGCGCGAGCATGATGCGCGACAGTTCTCCGCCGGACGCAATGCGCGCCAGCGGTCGCAATTCCTCTCCAGGGTTCGGCGAGACGAGGAATTCAACCGTATCGATCCCGCGAGCCGTCCAGTCTGATTCGGGAGGCTCTGAGTCGTTGAAGCGCACCTTGAAGCGCGTGCGGCTCATTGCAAGCTCTGCCAGCGCGCCTTCGAGGGATTTGCCGAACTGCGCGGCGGCCTGGCGCCGCCGGGACGAAAGCAACCTGGCAGCTTCGAGGTACGACCGACGGGCGTCCTCGAGACTCGCCTTCAACTCGGCCGTGCGCTCGTCGATCCGCTCGAGAGACTCGAGCTCGCGTGCGCAGGTCTCCCGGTGCCGCAGCACCTCGTCCAACGACGGACCGTACTTCTTCTTCAGACGCTCGAGGACCGCAAGGCGATCTTCTACTTCTTGCAAACGCCCCGGCGAGGCGTCGATGTCGTCGGCATAGCCTCGGAGGAAGAACGCGAGATCCTCGAGCTGCGACGTGATGGTCTCGCGCGAATCGAGGTACGGCACGACGCGAGGGTCCAGCGT
>JBKPMA010000376.1:0-8222 GCA_046731935.1 Acidobacteriota bacterium | reverse complement strand
GACGCGGATCGTGCCGTCATATCCCCCTGCGGCCCACTCCGGTGCGCGCGTGATATCCCGGAACTGCTGCGTCGTGTACAGGACGACGAGGATCGGGTTGACAGGATAGATACCGAGGATTGCTCCGATACGGTCGTAAGCGCGCTCGAGCGACGCAAGCGCTCGATCGGCGAGTGCCTTCTCGGCGGGCCCTTCGAATGCCACGGAGAAGTGCGCCCCGACCGCCTGCTGCATCCGGCTTTGCAGGTCGTCTTCGCGGCGCCAGCGCTCGAGTGTCGCTGCTGTCGCTGTCGTCGGATGGTCAGCCTGCAGCGCCTCGTACGTATGCACGGCGCTCTGTAGATCACCAGTGCGGCGCTGCACCCGGCCGAGCAGCGTGCGAGCGGCGACGTGCTTCGGCTCGATCCGGAGCGCGTCGCGCAGTGCTGATAGGGCGTCGGGATAGCGGCCCTCCAGGTAGGCGACAAGGGCGATGCCAACCCGCAGCTCGGGGTTCGTCGAGTCTCTGCCCGCAGCCGCCGCGAAGATTTCGCCGGCTTCGCGCACTCGGCCGTCGTTGATGGCACGGACGCCCTGCTCGATAGCGCTGTCCGTGCCGAGCGGCAGCTGCCCGGTGGCGACGGCAGACTGCGAGCCGGCCGCGGTGGCGACGATAAGGAGAATCCCGAGGAATGGGCGACGAGCCATGGCGATCGCGGCACGCAGGCCGACGCGGTGATCTTACGCCCGCGCCAAAGAGTCGCCAATTGCGCCTCAGTTCCCTTCGACTTGCGGTCCACTCGCCCCTGTAGTACACCGGCAGGGTCTCTGGCGGCCGGCCGCCCTCCGGCGGGCACCATTGCCGGGAATCCGCCATCTCAACCGGTTCTTCACTCGACCTCATTCATGCTCACGAACAACGGACTGCCTCTCGTCGCTCCTCGCGTGACGCCAGTACTCGACCCAGCGTTCCGGCCGGCGGTGCTCGCAAACAGGAGATTTCGCGCGCTGGTGGCCGAGACTCCGGGCGCCGTCCCTGTCGGCGTCGCGATCGAGCAGACCGATGGCTCGATCTTCCCGTTTCAGCTCGCGGTACTGCCGCTCTCGCATCCGCTTGCGGCGGCAAATGGCGTCTATCTGGAACGCTTCGTCAAATTCCTGCTCTGGTCGCGCGGTGGATGGCGCGTGCACATAGCCGGACCGTCGCAGCTGGTCGAAGGTCTCGCCGCACACTATCGCGACACCGCTACGGGCCGGTTCGATGCGGAGATGAGCCGCCGGATGTTCGATCGGCCGCTCGAGATCGTGCAGTCTCCGGCGCTGCCGTCGGAGCGTTCGTCAACGACCCCGCTCGGCCGTCACCTCGATGGCTGCCGAATCGGGTTCGATCTCGGCGGCAGCGATCGGAAGGTCGCATCCGTCGTGGACGGCAGTGTGGTCTTCAGTGAAGAAGTGGTCTGGGATCCGTATCACAACCCCGACCCGCAGTACCACTTCGACGGCATCATGGAATCGCTCCGCACCGCAGCCTCGCATCTGCCCAGAGTGGATGCAATCGGCGGCAGCGCCGCCGGCGTCTACGTCAACAGCCGGGTCAAGCTCTCGTCGCTCTTCCGCGGTATCACCCCCGAGCTCTTCGAGTCGCGCGTGAAGGATCTGTTCCTCGAGATCAGGAAAGCGTGGTCTCCCACACCGCTCGAAGTCGTGAACGACGGTGAGGTCACCGCTCTTGCCGGCTCGATGTCCCTTGGCGTGAACGCCATTCTGGGCATCGCGCTCGGCACGAGTACCGCCGCCGGCTACGTCACTCCCGACGGCAATATCACATCCTGGCTCGACGAGCTCGCGTTCGTGCCGATCGACTACAACCCCGCCGCCCCCGTGGACGAATGGTCCGGCGACTACGGCGTCGGTTCGCAGTTCTTCTCACAGCAGTGCGTTGGCCGTCTGCTGCCGGTCGCGGGGATCGAGGCGCCTTCTGACCTTGGCCTGCCCGAGAAGCTGAAGCTCGTGCAGAAGCTGATGGCCGAGGGTGATTACCGCGCCAAGAAGGTCTACCAGACGCTGGGCACGTACCTCGGATATGGTGTGGCTCACTTTGCGGACTTCTACGACTGTCAGCACGTGCTGGTGCTCGGACGTGTCACGTCCGGTTCCGGCGGCGACGACATCGTCAACGGCGCGCGCGAGGTCTTGAAGGTCGAGTTCCCGGAGCTCGCGTCCCGCATCACGTTCCACGTTCCCGACGAAAAAGAAAAGCGGCATGGCCAAGCCATCGCTGCCGCCAGCCTTCCCTCGTCGACTCGCTGAGGCCCTCATGACTCCGTACCACGATCTCGTCCGCGCGATCATGCGCCTGTCGCAAAACGGCAAGCACTTGCCACTCGGCGGCTTTCCGCCTGCGTCCCGTCCCCAGATCGCGCCGGATGCCCCGCGCGTGCTCATCTTTGCGCCGCACCCGGACGACGAGTGCATCATCGGCGGACTGCCGTTGCGGTTGATGCGCGAAGCGCACATGCGCGTCGTGAACGTCGCCGTCACGCAGGGCAGCAACAAGCAACGCCAGGCCGCACGGTGGAAGGAGCTCGAAGCGGCGTGTGCGTACCTGGGCTTCGATCTGGTTCCGACCGGGCCTGGCGGCCTCGAGCGCATCACGCCGAAGAATCGCGAACAGGATCCGGCGGACTGGGGCAAGTCGGTCGCCGCCATCGCTGCAATCCTCGCAGAGCACGCGCCCCGGCTCATCCTCTTCCCTCACGACAACGACTGGAACGGGACGCACATCGGCACGCACTATCTGCTCGTCGATGCGCTGAAGCAGCAGGCCGCCGGGTTCACCTGTCTCGTGGTCGAAACGGAATTCTGGGGCGCCATGGCGACGCCGAACCTGATGGTCGAGTCGACCGCCGATGACATCGCCGATCTCATGGCGGCCACATCGTTCCACGTCGGCGAGGTCCAGCGGAATCCTTACCATCTGCTGCAACCCGCCTGGATGCAGGACAACGTGCGCCGCGGCGGAGAGCTCGTCGGCGGTCAGGGCGGCGCCGCTCCGGACTTCACGTTCTGCACGCTGTATCGGTACCGCCGTTGGAAGAACGGAGGGTTCGAAGCGATCTACAGCGGCGGCCGAAGCCTGCCCGCGAACACGCCTGCCGGGGACCTGCTCTCGTGGGCATGAGCGGCCGGTCGTTCGAAGTAGAGGCTGTGCTGTTCGACATGGACGGCACACTCGTGGACTCCCGGGCCATCGTCGAGCGCATGTGGCTGCTCTGGGCGGCACAGCACAATCTCGACTCGCGGGCCATTCTCGCGGTCGCGCATGGCCGGCGGACGCTCGAAACCATGCAGCTGGTTGCGCCGGATCTGGCCACGCTGGACGAGGCCGCGCGGCTCGATGCGCTGGAAGAGGCGCAGGAGGGCGGCGAGACATCAGTGCCGGGCGCCGGGGAACTGTTGCTCGCGCTGCCACCGGAGCGCTGGGCGGTGGTGACGTCTGCTCCGTACCATCTTGCGTACCGGCGGATCGGCAGCGTCGGACTCCCCGTTCCGCGAGTGCTCATCGGTGCGTACGAAGTGAAGATGGGCAAGCCGGATCCGGAAGGCTATCTGCTGGCGGCACGTCAGCTCGGCGCGGACGCGACGCGCACGGTCGTGTTCGAAGACACGCCGGCAGGCGTTACGGCCGGACGCGCAGCTGGCGCGCGTGTTATCGGCATGACAACGACATACGGGACACTCGATCACTGTGACGCGCTCGTGGCCGACCTTCGCGGCATACAGGTCGAGCACGGCGCGGATGGCACCGTCCGCCTGACGCTGCCGGCATGAACGTGGTTCGTGGGGGCGGGGTCACTGGTCCCGGCATTCGTTGCACCCCGCCCGTTGCCGAGTGAAATATGGCGAAGAATTTTCGCGACCTGACCGAACCGGAAATCCTCGCGCTCGCCATCTCGCTCGAAGAGGAAGACAGCCGCATTTACGGCGAGTTTGCGGACGGACTCCGTGAGCGCTACCCGACCAGCGCCGCGATGTTCGACGAGATGCAGGTGGAAGAGACGACCCATCACTCACGCCTGCTCGACATATTCCGCCAACGGTTCGGCCAGCACGTTCCCCTCATCAGGCGCCAGGACGTGAAAGGCTTTGTCGAGCGGCGCCCGGTGTGGCGCGTCCGTCCGCTTGGCCTCGACGTCGTGCGCGGCCAGGCTGAAACGATGGAGCTCGAGACGCGCCGCTTCTACGAGCGGGCCATGGAGCGGATCAGCGACGTATCGATCCGGCAGCTGCTCGGCGAGCTGGCGGCGACCGAGCGCGAGCACTACGCGAAGGCGACGACGCTCGAGAGGGAGCTGCTCACGCCGGAGACGCGAAAAACCGAAGACGAGGCGGCTCGCCAGCTGTTCGTGCTCCAGATCGTGCAGCCGGGCCTCGCCGGGCTGATGGACGGATCGGTCTCGACGCTCGCGCCGCTCTTTGCGGCCGCCTTCGCAACGCACAACAGCCACGACGCCTTCCTCGTCGGCCTGGCGGCTTCCGTGGGCGCCGGCATCTCAATGGGCTTCGCCGAGGCGCTCTCAGACGACGGATCGCTCACCGGCCGCGGCCATCCGTGGGTGCGCGGCATCGTCTGCGGATTGATGACGACCGCAGGCGGGTTGGGGCATACGCTGCCGTTCCTCGTCCCCAATTTCGCCGCGGCCATGACGCTCGCCACCATTGTCGTGATCGTCGAGCTGGGCCTCATCAGCTGGATTCGCCATCACTACATGGACACGCCCATCCTTTCGGCCACGTTCCAGGTGGTCGTGGGTGGTGTCCTGGTCTTTCTGGCTGGGCTGTTGATCGGAAGCGCCTGAAGAGCGGGCCGCAGCCTATAGCCAGCCCGTAGCCTGCAGTCTGTAGCCTCCAGTCTTCACCCTGTAGCCTGCCGCCTGTAGCCCTGAACATTTTCTGCTCCCCATACGTCGAAGTGCTAGGTATGATGTGTCGAAGCACGAGGTATTGAGTGGCCGATCCCCGATCAGAGCTTCCGCAAGGCACGCTGGACCTATTGATTCTGAAAGTCGTCGCCCTGGGGCCGCTCCATGGCTACGGCATCGCGCAGCGGCTGCAGCAGCTGTCGCGTGACGCCGTCCAGGTGCAGCAGGGTTCCCTCTATCCGGCGCTGCACCGGCTCGAGAACCGCGGACTGTTGTCAGCGACGTGGAAGATGTCCGACACGGGGCGTGAAGCGAAGTTCTACAGCCTCACGCGCAAGGGTCGCACCGAACTGGGCAGTGAGGAAGCGAGCTGGCGTCGGCTGACGGACGCGGTTGGTCTCATCCTCGCGGCCACCGGGGATCCCACGTGAACTGGTGGCGTCGCGCGTTTGCGCGCGCCCGCCTCGAGCGCGAGCTCGACGCGGAGCTGCGTGATCACGTCGAACGACAAACTGCGGATCTCGTGGCAACCGGGATCAATCCGGCGGAGGCGCGTCGGCAAGCGCTCGCATCTCTTGGCGGATTTGACCCTGTCAAGGAGTACTGCCGCGACGTCCGCTCTTCGCGGTCGTTCGAACGACTCCTGCTCGACTGCCGATACGGGATTCGCCGGACGGTCCGCGACCCGTGGTTCAGCGCCAGCGTCGTCCTGACGGTTGCGCTGGGTATCGCCTCAACGATCGCCCTCCTCGGGGTCTTCGATATCGTCGTCCTTCGAGCGCTGCCCTATCGCGATCCGCAGCGTCTCGCAATCGTGTGGAGTGAGAATCGAGGGGACGCGTTGTCCGACGGGCCGGTGTCCTGGCCCGACCTCGAGGACTGGCGGCATGCCTCGACTCGGATTGACACCTTGGCCGCGTTCCGCAACAGACCGTCGTTCATCACTCGGCGGGACGGTGACCTGGTCGTCGAGGCGCATGAGGTCACGGCGGAGTTTCTTCCGTCTCTCGGCACGCCCACGGTCCTCGGCCGCATGTGGTCGGCGCGCGAAGTGGCAGAAGGCCGCGAAGAGATTGCGGTGATTAGCCATGCTCTGTGGCAGGACGTGTTTGGTGGTGATCCCAACGTGATCGGCAAGACGATCGCGCTGAGCCACGTGCCATACGAGGTGATCGGCGTGATGCCCGCGGGTTTCCGCAGCCCGTCGGTGACTGGATCCTCGGCGGTCGGGCTCTCTCCGGCTCGCGCAGTGTGGTCGCCGTTCGTTCCTCGCTCGAGGCAGTTCCTGCGGGGGAATCGCGGCCTCCGCGTGCTCGGCCGCCTGCACGACGCATCGGGCACGGGGGATGCCCAGGCTGATCTCGAGCGTGTCGCCGCAAACCTTGCACGTGCCTATCCCGACACCAACCTCGGCAGAGGCGTTCGCGTCGTGCCACTCGCCGAAGCGATCTCAGGACAGACGCGACCGGCCTTGTTCCTGCTGCTCGGTGCAGCCGCCCTGGTTCTTCTGCTCTCGGCCTCGAACGCCACCGGGCTGGTGCTCGTGCGCGCAACGGCACGGAGCCACGAGTTCGCGATTAGGACCGCAATCGGCGCGACCCGGGCGCGCGTGGCGTCGCTGCTCCTCGTCGAAGGGCTGGGTCTCTCGACTGCCGGCACCCTGGCAGGCGTGGGTCTCGCAGCACTCCTCCTGCGTGCGGTCCCGCTGCAGTCGTTTGTAGCGGATCTGCCGATGTTCGCCGACGCCGGCCTTGACCAACGCGTACTGGCCGTGTCGGTTCTGCTGGCGTTGACGATGGGAATCGGTCTCGGGGTCGCGCCCCTGCTCGAGCTGCACTTGTTCGCGAGTCCGGTGCAGAGCGGTGGAGATCGCGCGACGGCCGACAGACGCATCGGTCGCGTACGTCGGGCGCTGGTCGCCGCCCAGGTCGCAATCGCCGTCGTGCTCGCTTCTGGTGCGGTCTTGCTGCTCGTCAGCTTCTGGTGGATGACGGCGGCGCAAGGGTTCCGACAGCCTGATCGAACGATCGTTTTCCAGACGACAGTCTCGGGAACGTCGTGGAGCCAACCCGGACGCATTCAGGAGTTGTACGACGCGCTGTTGCAACGGCTGCGCGCTATGCCCGGCGTGGAAACCGTCGGCGTGACGACTCAGGTTCTGGAGATCGGTGACGCGTCGCTGTCCGACGTTGTCGTGGATGGACGCGAGTCGGTGCGAGTGTCGGACCGGCCGCTGGCGAGCTATGCGCTGGCCGATGCCGAATCCATCCACATGTCAGGGCGGCTCTTGAAACACGGGCGTCTGTTCGGGGCTGACGATCGCGCCACACCGCAACGGCTGGCCGTCGTCAACGACGCCTTCGTGCGAGCGGCGTTCCCGGACGGACCGGTCATCGGGCGTCGCGTGGCCCTTTCCGCCCTCGGAAACGATCCGCTCGAGATCATCGGCGTCGTGAGCGATGCGGCCGTGCCGAACGGCGCGTTGCCCGATCAACCGCGGGTCTTCTACGACTACGCGATCGCTCCGGCGAGCCGGTTCATCGTGCTCGCGCGATTCGTCTCCGGGGGGCTGCCCACGGCAACCAGCATTCGACAGGTCGTGCACGCGGTGGATCCTGCTCTACCAGTGATCGACTTTCAGACAGTGCAGGCCGCAATTGGACGCTCAACGGCGCCGAGGCGATGGAGCTGGATGCTGGTGCTCACGTTTGCCACGGTCGCACTGCTTCTCGCGTCGGTCGGTCTCTACGGCACCGTGGCCTATGAGGCCGCACGTCGTCGTCGAGAGTGCGGCATCCGGCTCGCACTGGGCGCCTCCCCGGCGGCCATCCGGGCGCTCGTCGCCCGGGCTGGTCTGGTCCCGGTGGCAGGCGGCCTGGTGGCGGGATCGATCGGAAGCGTGATCGCCGGGCGCCTGCTGCGCGGATTTCTGTACGGCACCGACACCCTGAGCTGGCTTGCGACCGGTGCGTGCGAGCTGACGCTGTTCGTGCTCGCCTGCGGCATTTGCCTCGTGGCCGCGATTCGAGCGGCCCGAGTAGACCCCGCACGCGTGCTGCGGCAGCAATAGGAGCCTTCGATGACATGGTGGAGTCGTCTTTTCGCCCGTACGCGACTGGAGTCTGAGCTCGACGCCGAGTTGCGTGATCACGTCGAATGGATGGCAGCGGATCTCGAAGCGTCCGGCGCCGATCCCGCTGAAGCCCGCCGCCGCGCCCTGGCATCCCTCGGTGGGCTCGATCCTACGAAGGAATATTGCCGCGATGCCCGTGGCACCCGATGGGTCGAAGACACGGTGCAGGACGTCAAGTACGCGATCCG
>JBKPMA010000375.1:0-14949 GCA_046731935.1 Acidobacteriota bacterium | reverse complement strand
TCGTAGGGCACGGAGGGATTCTATACGGACGGGAAGGAGGGCTCGAGGGCGGGCGGCTGACACCGTAGGGCCTGAGGGCGTCCAGAACGCGGTCGGCCGTTTCCTCGCAAGAGCACAGGCGACATGAGCGCGCTGGCTCGGGGCGCGGTTACGGGGCTGGGGTGAGGCCATGGCGGCGCATGATTTCGGCCATCTTCACTCGGTCCGGCGGGCCACCCCCCGCCGCGTTGATCACCTCGGCAGCCTCGCGGAAATACTGCGGACCGATGACGGCTGGCGTGATCGCACAAAGCGCCTTCACGTCCTGGCTGCCGTTGTTGTCGAACCGATGAACGGCCCCCCGAGGGATGCAGAGCGCCTGTCCGGGCCAGACGTCGATCGGCGTCCCGTTGATGGTCCAGGTCAGCACGCCCTCGATACCGTAAATCGTTTCTTCATAGTGATCGTGGCTATGCGCCGGAGCCGCAAGACGCCGCGCGGCGGGAACGGCGAGCTCGAAGAGGGCGATGCTCCCGGATGCGTCGTCCGCCGTGATCAAGAAGCGCACGGCGAGCGGTCCGAGACGGATGGTCTCGTCGGAGGGATTGACGTGGACGTCAGTCATTTGTGGTCCCATCGGCAGCTCCAGTCGTAAATGGCGTTTACTTGTGTATACTGTAAACTGGATTTACTGCTGTGGCAAGACCCCCCTCCTCATCCCCTCTGGCGGTGGCCCCGAACGAGATGCTGATCGGCGCGATGCTCCGCGTACCGGCACAGGCGATTCACCGCCGGATCATCAAGGAGCTCAACGCGGCCGGTTTCGCCGAACTTCGCGTGCCGCACATGGCGGTGCTGCAGTTTCCGGGGCCGGATGGGGTCCGTCCTGGCATCCTCGCCGAGCGCGCTGGCATGAGCAAACAGGCCATGAACCAGCTTCTTCGGAGCCTCGACGCGCTCGGCTATCTCGCCAGGTCCGACGCGCCCGGCGAAGGCCGCGCGCGAATTGTCCGCTTGACGAAGCGCGGACGCGCCGCCTACGTCAAGATCCACGAGATCCTCCGGGACATCGAGCAGGAATGGAGGGCTGAACTTGGGCCCAAGCATTTCAGCCAGCTCAAAGCGCTGCTGCTCCAGGTGTGGGAGAGCCCGTTGATTCGCTAGCAAGCCGCGTTCACGGAACCACCGTCCTGGAGCGATCGGGTCAGCGCGATGCAGACAAGTTGGTTGCGGGAATGGCTCCCGCCTCCTCCAAACTCCGAGGTTTTGGACGGCCGGTTCGCTGGGCAGTCCGCATGAGCGAAGCGCGAAGGCTGCGAAGCATCCGCCGAAGTTCCACGACATCTGCCTGCATCGTCCTGACTCGAGCCGCCGGAAGCATCGAGAGTCGTCCAATCAGTTCGAGCTGAGTGTCGATCTCAGACAGTGATCCAAGCGCGATTCGGACGTGATGCCGATAGGCCCCCGTCGGCAGTTCGTGACCCTCGGCAATGTTCGAAGGGATCGAGATCGCGGCGCGCCACATCTGCAACGAAAGCGCCGCATCAATCTTTGGAGTCATCTCCCGATAGCAGGCTTCCGCGAGAGCCATCGATTTCTGCCACACGAGCAGCTCACGAAAGTTTGAAATCTTGCGCGTTTGAGCTTTGGTGTCGTCCATGCTGGCTGAGTGCCGCAACCTCAGTGCCAGCTCTCGCGCCATCAGGCCCTCGAGCCCTTGGCCGTGCCCCCGCGCCCTCGGGCCCTCAGACCCTACCACCCCGTCCTCCTATAGAATCCCCTCGTGCCCATCGGAACGCCTTTCCACCCGCGAACGCTCGCGCTCTGTGAAAGCCTCAACTACCGCGACTGGGCGGGGTACTACGCCGTCAGCGCGTACGAGGCCCATCACGAGCACGAGTACAACGCGATCCGGAACGCCTGCGCGCTGATCGACATCACGCCGCTCTTCAAATACCTGATTACCGGACCAGACGCGACGCGGCTGGTGGATCGCGTCATCACACGAGACGCTACGAAGATTGCCGTGGGACAGGTCGTCTACACGCCCTGGTGCGACGAGCGCGGGAAGGTCATCGACGATGGGACGGTGACGCGGCTCGAGCCGCAGATGTGGCGGTGGACGGCCGCGGATCCGAATCTGCGGTGGTTCCGGCAGAACGCGCTCGGCCTGGACGTCCAGGTCGAGGAGATCAGCGAACAGGTGGCGGCGCTCGCGCTGCAGGGACCGACGTCCGCGCGAGTGCTGCGTCAGACGAGCGACGCGGATATCGACGGATTGAAGTACTTCCGCATGACGCGTGGATCGATCGCGGACGTCCCGGTGCACATCTCGCGCACTGGATACACGGGCGATCTCGGCTACGAGATTTGGATGCCGGCGGAACGCGCCATCGACGTGTGGGATGCCCTCGTCCGGGGAGGCCGCGCCCACGACATCCATCCCGCCGGGATGCTGGCGTTGGATGTCGCGCGGATCGAGGCCGGGCTGCTCCTCATCGACGTGGATTTTCACGGCAGCAAGAAGAGCCTCATCGACGATCAGCGCTACACGCCCTTCGAGCTGGGTCTGGGACGGCTGGTGAGTGCCAACAAAGGCCCATTCGTCGGCCGCGCCGCGCTGGCACGAGAACGGGCGGAAGGTCCAGCGCGCCAGATTGTCGGTCTCGACATTGGATGGACAGCGGTCGAGGCGCTTTACGCCCGTGTCGGTCTGCCCACACAGGTGCCGCTGACCGCTTCACGCGTGCCCGTCCCGGTGTACGCAAACCGCCGTCAGGTGGGCAGAGCCACGTCCACGACGTGGTCGCCAGTGCTCAAGAAGCTGATCGCGCTCGCAGTCATCAATCGAACGCATACTGCAGTCGGGACCGAGCTCGACGTCGAGATCACCGTCGAAGCGGTCCGCCACCAGGTGCCCGCGAAGGTCGTCGCGACGCCCTTCTTCAATCCCACTCGAAAGACCGACACGCCACCACGGTAGGCGAACAGGGACGGCATGGACATCGAAGTGGAGTGTCCGTACTGCGGCGAGCCGCTGGCGCTCTGGATCGACGCGACCGGCGGGCGGGTCCAGACGTATATCGAAGACTGCGCCGTCTGCTGCCAGCCGATCCAGGTCGTGGCACGCTACGACGGTGATGAGGTCGATGTGTCGGTCGTGCGCGGTGACGGAGAAGGTGCGTGAACCGTCCTGACGCATCCCGAGGTCCCTCGCGCTTCGTGCGATTCACCCGTCAGGAATGGGCCGGTCTGCGCGCGGCGACGCCGCTCACACTATCGGAATCCGAGCTGCAGGCGCTGCGCGGCGTCAACGAGCAGGTCACGCTGCAGCAGGTCGAGGAAGTCTACCTGCCCCTCTCGCGATTGCTGAATCTGTACGTGGCCGCGACGCAGACGCTGCGGAAGGCGACGGATACGTTCCTCGGCAATCCGGTGGCACACGTACCGTTCGTCATCGGGATCGGCGGGAGCGTCGCCGTCGGAAAGAGCACTGCCGCACGCATCCTGCGCGCGCTGCTCGCACGATGGCCGGACCACCCGCGCGTGGATCTGATCACGACCGACGGCTTTCTCTATCCGAACCGCGTACTCGAAGAGCGCGGTCTCATGCAGCGGAAGGGCTTTCCCGAGAGCTACGACGTGCGCCGCCTCCTCGACTTTCTCGTCGAGGTGAAGTCCGGACGCGACCGCGCGGAGGCGCCGGTCTACTCGCACCTCTCGTACGACATCATTCCAAATCAGCAGCAGATGGTGAGCCGGCCCGACATCATGATTCTGGAAGGTCTGAACGTGCTGCAGACGGGCGACCTCCAGCCAGGCCGCCGCTCCAACATGTTCGTCTCGGACTTCTTCGACTTCTCCATCTACATCGACGCTGACGAAGCCGATATCGAAGCGTGGTACGTCGCGCGATTCATGACGCTGCGGAAGACGGTGTTCACTGATGAACGGTCGTACTTCCACCGCTACGCGTCTCTGTCGGAGGAGGAAGCGGAGCGCGTCGCGCACGCGATCTGGCGCGACATCAACCTCCTCAACCTGAAAGAGAACATTGCCCCGACGCGGCAGCGGGCGCATCTCATCCTGCGCAAAGACCGCGACCATTCCGTGCAGAGCCTGAGCCTCAGAAAGCTGTGAACGACATGACGCCCGATGCCATCGCCCGCCACCGTGAACAGGCACACGCGCTGCTCGCAGAAACCGGCATCGTCCTCACGGATCGGGAGCGAGAGTCACTCGAAATCGCCGATCTCGGTCTTGGCGAGTTCGAGACATCCGGACTGGCGCTGGTGGTGTACATCAACACGGCGCGGGTCTGCGCGAAAGAGCTGGTGCTGCTGCCCGGCCAGACCTGTCCGCAACATCGACATCCGCCCGTTGGGAACGAGCCAGGCAAAGAGGAGACGTTCCGCTGCCGCGCTGGTGAGGTGTATCTGTACGTGCCAGGCCCGGCAGCAGCGTCGCCACGGGCGAAGCCGCCGTCGCATCGGGCGGACACATACACCGTGTTTCACGAAATCATTCTCCGGCCCGGTGAGCAGTACACGATTCCACCGGATACGTGGCACTGGTTCCAGGGCGGTCCATCGGGAGCGGTCGTGTCGGAGTTCAGCACACGAAGTACCGATGAACACGACATCTTCGTTGACCCGCAGATCCGCCGCACCACCTGAGGCGGTATCAGGTGCGTTTCGAGGTGTTGATGAACAGTCGCGTCGGTCTCGGCGCCGCAGCGCTAATCGGCTTGGCACTGGCCGCTGGCGCACGTTCGTACACCGCGTCCTACCCGCCCGCGCCTGCGATTCGTGTCGATCAGGCGGGCTACCTCGTGGCGGCCCGGAAGCTGGCGATGAGCGTAGGTTCGGAGGGCGCGTCCGCCACCGTCGTGCTGCAGCCATCACGACGCGAGGTGCTCACCGTTCCACTGGGCGCCCCGGTCACCGACGCCCAATCCGGAGACACGCTTCGCGCGATCGACTTCTCGGCAGTGACGGAGCCGGGCAGCTACACGATTGCGGTGAAGGGTGGCGGCGAGAGCGTTCCGTTTCGAATCGCCGGAGACGTGTATCGCGATCCGCTCTACCTTGCCGCTCGCGCGTTCCACGGTCAGCGGTGCGGAACGGCAGTCAATCTCGGTCCACGCTTCAAGTCCTACACGCACGCCGCCTGTCACCTGGACGATGCACAGTTCCATGCATCGTCCGGGCGTTCCGGTTCCAGACACGCAAGCGGCGGCTGGCACGATGCCGGTGACTACGGCAAGTACGTCGTCAATTCCGGCATTACGACCGGCCAGCTCCTGTGGGCATGGGAGTGGTATCCAAAGGTCTTTGAAACGCTGTCGCTCGATATTCCGGAATCCACGAACCATGTGCCCGACCTGCTCGACGAGATCAAATGGAACCTCGACTGGATGTCGACCATGCAGGACGAGGATGGAGGCGTGTGGCCGAAGCTCACGAGCGAGCGCTTCGGATCGTTCGTGATGCCGGAGAAAGACGACGGCGGCACGCGTTACATCATTGGGACGGGAACCGAGCCGTACAAGAGCTCCTGTGCGACCGCCGATTTTGCGGCCGTGTTCGCCATTGCCGCTCGGGTGTACCGCCCCTACGACGCGGCGTACGCAGATCGTGCGATCGCCGCGGCGCGCAAGGCGCAGACGTGGGTGACCGCGCATCCAGATGTGCTGTTCAGGAACCCGCAGGGTGTCTCGACGGGCGAGTATGGCGACAGACGCTGTACGGACGAACGCCTGTGGGCGGCCGCCGAGCTGTTCCGCACGACAGGAGAGCAGCCGTTTGGCGATCTGGCAGCCGGACTCGCGCCTGACTTCCACGTTGCGGGCACGGATCCGCAGTCGTGGCCGAACGTGGGGAACATGGGTCTGTGGGCGTACGCGTGGAGCACGGGCGCCTCGACCGCGCTGAAGACACGAGTCTCGGCCGAGACGGCTGCTGCAGCACATGAAGTCGTCCAGCGGACGTCGAGCGCGGCGTGGCGGCACAGCCTGACGGATCGCGATCTCGTCTGGGGCTCGAACGCGGTCGTTGCGAACTACGGAGTGCTGCTGTTGGCGGCTAACCGGTTGGCCGACGATCCGACTGCGCTTGGCGCGGCACTCGACAACCTCCACTACCTGCTCGGCCGGAACACGTTCGGACTGAGCTGGGTGACCGCGGTTGGCGCCATGCCGTACCGGCATCCGCATCACCGTCCGAGTGGAGGCGATCAGAACGAGGAGCCATGGCCCGGGATGCTGTCGGGGGGACCAAATGCCCGCGGCGGCGATCCTGTAATGGCGGGCATACCAGCCACACCGCCCGGGCGCCGGTATGTGGACGATGAGCGCGCGTACTCGGCGAACGAGATGGCGATCAACTGGCAGTCCGCACTCGTGCTGCTGCTCGCAGGAGTGCAGTGAGTGTGGCGGTACGGGCGGGGTGCATTCGACGACGAGAAGCATGACCCCGCCCCCACATTCGGACGCGAGAAGCATGACCCCGCCCCGACACTCGGACGCGAGGACAGGCCCCCGCCCCCACAGTCACCCGCGAGGACGAGAGGCATGACCTCGCCCGCCCATTCGGATTTCCCCGCACATCTCCGCTGGGCCGCCCTGCTGTCGGCACTGCTGTGTGCGGGTTGCGGCAATGGCCATCCAGCCGCTCCGCCGCCATCCGCGAGTGCACCTGCGGCGGTCACCGCACCGAGCCGTGAAACGACGCCGGCACCATCGGCGCGCTATGACCTCACGCGTGACGAACGGCGCGGCGGGCATACGCTCGCGCGTCACATCGGCCGCTCCGATGCCGAGCTGCGCGAGCGGCTTCGCCGGGAGCGCTCCATTTCAGCCGCCTCGACGTGGACCGATCTCTCAACTGCTGAAACGACCGTCGCCCGCGCACTGGACGCAGCGTCAACGCGCCTCGCTCGGTGGTCCGCGCTGACCGGACGGCGGGCGAATCTCGCGCTCGACTGGAGAGGCACCGAGACGATCGGAAGGTCCCTCGGTCGCGGCGCACGCTCGCCACAGTCCGTCGCCTGCGCCGTGGTTGTCCTCCACTGGGACGAAGAAAACGGATCGTGGTTCGTGTTGACGACGTATCCGGAGGTGTGCCGATGACGCGCAGAAAAGCGAGCGCACCGTTGCGCGCGCAAGACGTGCCTGCGTTGCGGGCGTTCTGTCGCGCGTATCTGCACGAGGACGCGATCGCGCTGTACGGATCGGCGGCAGGTGCCGTCGAAGCCTTCCGTGCCGATGCCCCCGGCGACGATGTCGAGGCACTCGCGCGCGACTGGGCCACATTCGTGCAGATGACGAAGCGCCAGTCGCTTACCGCCGTTCGTGCACTCTTGACGGATACGCTTGGCGCTCGCTGGCATCCCTCCACGAAGCGTGAGATCGATGCGGTGACAGAGGCGTTCAACGCGCAGCGGTAGTCACGATGGCTCCTGCTTCGACAGGGCGCCGGATCCCTCCACAATCACCCAGCCGTTTTCGAAGCGCAGCGCCAGTTGCCCGACGTCGAGATCCATGCCCGCCGGCAGCGCTGGGATGCTTCCCGTTCGCGTACGCCAGAGCGTGACGCCGTTCGCGACCATGCGGTTGACCAGCGCTTCGGCCAATCGAAGCGCGAACGTCGCACGAGTACCCGCGAGCAATGGCAAGAACTCGCTTGCATTGATCTTTGACGCCGTAGCTGGCGCCCGGGTGTTGGTTGATGACACCGGTGCGGCCTGGCCGGCAGTGCCACCAGGGGTTGAGAGCATCGCCTTGATCCACAGCACGCCCTCGCGCACGGTAAATTCTGCGCGCGTGAGGAGCGCAGACAGATCGCCGTAGCCCATGCCGCGAGCGATGTCATCGGGATCGAACAGGACGCGTCCGCTCTCGAGACTGACGCCTCGCGGCAGCGTCATGGCTGCACCAGCCATTGACAGGACGCTCGACAGCAGTCCCGGATTCTCGATGCTCAACGTGATGCGCGGGTTCGCGTGCCGGTCGAATACGGGAGCTAGCCGCAGCCCCAGCTCGAATCGCTTGCGAAATCCGAACATCGACGCGACGGCCGTGAGCTCGAGACGATTGTCGTCGGCGAGCCGGAGATAGAGCTGCTCCACCGCCCGCGGCCAGGCCACCCGGCCAAGCAGGAGATCGATGATCGGCTGGCGAATCGGCACCACTATCTCGGCCGTCGATCCCGCGGCGTCGACCCAGCCCTTCTGTCTTTCGTCGTCGAGGATGTTCCACACAGCGACAGCGTACACTCAAGGTCCGTGCCGCGCCCGCAGGCCCTCCTATAGAATCCCCCCATGGCTCCCATCGCCGCACAGGATCGCCTGACCGCTCTGCGGGATCTGCTCGCACGGGCGGAAGCGCACGCCCTGACCTTCCTCGAGTCGCTCGACAGCCGCCCGGTCATGCCACGGCGCAGCATGGACGATCTGCGCGCGTCGCTTGGCGGGCCCGTTCCACCCGACGGCGAAGACGCCGGGCGCGTCATCGATCTCATCGGGCGCGAGGGGCATCTGGCCTCGATGGCCAGCGCAGGGCCGCGCTTTTTTGGATTCGTCATCGGGGGAAGCCTGCCGGTGGCGCTGGCGGCCGACTGGCTGACGAGCGCCTGGGACCAGAACACCGGTCTCTACGTTGCTGCGCCGGCGGCATCGGTGATGGAGGAGACCGCGGCGCGGTGGCTGGTCGATCTTCTTGGTCTGCCAGCGCAGTCGAGCGTGGGATTCGTAACCGGCGGACAGATGGCGAACTTCACGTGCCTTGCCGCCGGACGCCACGAGGTGCTGCGCAAGGCCGGATGGGATGTCGAAGCCCAGGGGCTCATCGGCGCGCCCGCCACCCACGTCGTCGTGAGCGCCGAGGCGCACGCGACGATCTTCGCGGCCCTGCGGCTGCTGGGTCTCGGCGTGCCGCCCGACTCGCATCGGGTGCCGACCGATACGCAGGGCCGCATGGATCCGGACGCGCTCGAGGCGCTCCTCGCGCAGCTCCCACCCGGTCCGACGATCGTGTGCGCGCAGGCAGGCAACGTGAACACGGGAGCGTTCGATCCGCTTGCCGCGATATCTGCGACCTGCGAACGCAGGGGCGCCTGGCTGCACGTGGACGGCGCGTTCGGGCTCTGGGCGGCCGCGGCGGCGTCTTTGCGATCCCTTGTAGACGGCGTAGCGCTCGCCGACTCGTGGGCGGTCGATGCGCACAAGTGGCTGAATGTTCCCTATGACTGTGGCGTGGCGATCTGCCGCCATCCTGCCGCTCACCGCGCGTCGATGACCGTCAACGCCGCGTACCTCGTCCCGGGGGACGGTGACGCGCGCGACGGACTCGACTGGGTGCCGGAGTTCTCGCGGCGGGCTCGGGGGATTGCCGCGTACGCGGCGATCCGATCGCTGGGCCGGTCAGGTGTGGACGACTTGATTGAGCACTCCTGTCGGCTCGCGCGCCGCTTTGCGAGTCGGCTCGCGACGCAGGATAGCATCCGGGTGCTGAACGACGTCGTGCTCAATCAGGTACTTGTCCGCTTCGATGGAGACGACGCCGCGCGCGGCGATGCGCGCACGCGTGCCGTCGTCAGTGCCGTCCAGAAAGACGGCACCGCGTGGCTCAGTGGGACGACCTGGCACGATATGGCCGCGATGCGCATCTCGGTCTCGAACTGGTCCACGACGGAGCGCGATGTGGACCGTACGCTGGAGTCCATCCTCAGCGCTGCACAGCAGCATTGACGAATGCAGATGGACGAATGACGAATAGCTCCTAATTTTTACGAGGCCCCCTTCAATATGTGGAACACGCGTGTGCTGATTGTTGCTGTGGCTGCTCTCCTCGCGCTGACGCGTGCGATGACCGCCGCCGGTCCGGACAACCAGGTGAAGGTGGACGCGGGGATCCTCAAGGGCGCCGTTGACGGCGGCGTGCTCTCCTTCAAGGGGATCCCGTACGCTGCGCCTCCGGTCGGCGAGCTGCGGTGGAAACCACCGCAGCCTGTCACACCATGGTCAGGCGTCCGGCCAGCGACCGCGTATGGCTCCGACTGCATGCAGTTGCCGTTTCCCGGCGACGCAGCGCCACTCGGTACGCCGCCAGCCGAAGACTGCCTCGTCCTGAACGTGTGGCGGCCGGCAGACGCCTCCACGAAGCTGCCAGTGATGATGTGGATTTACGGTGGCGGATTCGTCAACGGCGGCAGCTCGCCTGCTGTGTACGACGGATCACAGTTCGCGAAGCGCGGAGTCGTCCTGGTCAGCTTCAACTATCGGGTTGGACGGTTCGGCTTCTTCGCACACCCGGCACTGACGAAGGAGTCGCCGAACGGTCCTCTTGGGAACTACGCCTTCCTCGACCAGATCGCGGCGCTCACATGGGTGCAGAAGAACATTGCCGCATTCGGCGGGGATGCCGGCAACGTCACCATCTTCGGCGAGTCAGCTGGCGGCGGCTCGGTTTTGACAATGATGACGTCACCCCTCTCGAAGGGCCTGTTCCACAAAGCCATCATTGAATCCGGCGGCGGACGCGACGGCCTGTTTCCGACGCGGTATCTCGACAAGGCTGGCGCGAATGGGCTGCCGTCCGCGGAAGCCGTCGGCGTGGACTTCGCCAAGACGAACGGCATCGCCGGCGAAGACGCTGCGGCGCTGGCGGCCCTGCGGGCGCTGCCGGCGGACAAGATCGTTGCCGGGCTCAACATGGCAACGATGATGACGCCGACTTACGCGGGTCCGATGATCGATGGAACGATTGTCGTGGAGTCGAACGAGACGGCGCTCAAAGCCGGCCGGTTCGCGAAGGTGCCGGTGATCGTCGGCGCCAACAGTGCGGATATCGGCTTCTCGTTCGCGCGGTCGATCGACGAAGTGTTCGCGCCGTTCGGGGCGAACGCCGACAAAGCGAAAGCCGCCTACGATCCACAGAAGACCGACAAGGTTCGTGAAGTGGGAACGCTCGTCGCGATGGACCGGATGATGGTGGAGCCAGCGCGGTTCATCGCGCGCACGGTCGCGGCCGCCGGTCAGCCTGCGTATCACTACCGCTTCTCGTATGTCGCAGAATCCATGCGCACTCAATGGCCAGGCGCGCCGCACGCAACCGAGATTCCCTTCGTGTTCGATACGGTGCAGGCTCGGTATGGCAAGGATCTGACGCCGGCTGACAAAGCGGCTGCGGAGGCGGCCAACGCGTACTGGGTCGCGTTTGCGAAAACCGGGGATCCGAACGGCGACGGACGTCCGAAGTGGCCCGCGTGCGCGGGTGCGTGCGACACGCTGCTCGACTTTGCGAACAGCGGTCCGGCGCCTGGTCAGGATCCGTGGACGACGCGCCTCGATCTGACTGCCGGGGTCGCGACGAAGTAAAGGATGGGGTCGGCCCGACCCCGAACTCAGCTCCCGGCAGACAGCTTCTGCAGGGCCAGGTAGAGCGCCTGCGTGCCCGCCCGTCGGTGTCCCTGGGCAGTCGCGGCGATATACAACTGGCGCACCAGTGCAAGTCCCGGGAGTGCGACCTGCATGCGCGCGGCTTCGTCGAGGGCAATGCCCATGTCCTTGATGAAGTGCTCCACGAAGAATCCGGGGGCAAAATTCCCGGCGATGATCCGCGGCGCAAGATTGTCGAGCGTCCAGCAGCCCGCAGCGCCGCCGCGGATGGACGACAGCATCCGTTCGAGATCCAGTCCCGCCTTTGCGCCATAGAGCAGGCTTTCGCAGACCCCGATGATCGTGCCCGCAATCACGATCTGGTTGCACATCTTGGTGTGCTGGCCCGTGCCTGGACCGCCCTCGTGCACGATCGTCTTCCCCATCCGCTCCAGCAGCGGCCGCGAGCGTTCGAGGACCTCAGGTTCTCCGCCGACCATGATCGACAGCGTCGCATTCTTCGCACCCACATCGCCGCCAGAGACCGGCGCGTCGAGCGCACGCGCGCCGCGAGTGGCCGCCTCTCGTGCGATCTCGACCGCCAGTGCCGGTAGCGTTGTCGTCATGTCCACGAGGATCTGGCCGGACCGTGCCGCTGCCAGTACGCCGGCGTCACCGAAGTACACCTCGCGGACATCGTCGGGGAAGCCGACCATCGTGAACACGATGTCGGAGGCCCCAGCGACCTCGAGCGGGCTCTTCGCCCACGACGCGCCGCGATCCAGCAGTGGCTGGGCTTTCGATTGCGTGCGTGAATACACCGTGAGGTGGGCGCCGGCATCCAGCAGGTGGCCGGCCATCGACTGGCCCATCACGCCCGTTCCAATCCATCCCACGCGGTAGGAAGACAGTTCGCTCATGGCGGTGAGGATATCGCAGGCCGCAGACCGCCATACAATCGGCGGCATGTCCACCACGGTGTCTGTCGCGATCCTCCGGCTGCCAGGAAACGACGATCTGCCCCTGCCTGCCTACCAATCTCTGCACGCGGCCGCGATGGACCTTCCGGCAGCCGTTGTCGACCCGGTCGTGCTCGACCCCGGTAGACGCGCGCTCGTGCCGTGCGGCTTCGCCATCGCGCTGCCCGACGGTCTCGAAGCACAGGTCCGTCCTCGATCGGGACTCGCCATCCGCCATGGCATCACGGTCGTCAACGCACCGGGGACCATCGACGCCGACTACCGTGGCGAGGTCATGGTGGCACTCATCAACCATGGCGACGCGGCATTCACCGTCACACGGGGCATGCGCGTTGCCCAGCTGCTGGTCGCACCGGTCCTGCGGGTCGAGTGGCAGGAAACGAGCGAGCTGACGACGACCGATCGCGGAGCCGGCGGGTTTGGACACACCGGCCACTGAAGGCCCGAGGGCGTGAGGGCCAGTACCGTCTGAGCTCGTGAACAACCCGCCGAATACACGGGTCTTTCGTTTTTGTTATGCTCGTCATCTTGCCGGTGACCCTGTGATGCGTCCCAGTCTGATGAACCGTCGAATCTTTGGATGTGCCGCCATTGCGGCAGCGCTGTTCGCCCTCACCGCTTGCGGCTCCGGTCAGAGAGCAGCGGGTGGCGCGCCGCAGATGGGCCCGGTGTCGGTCGGCCTCGCCACTGTGGCCGAGCATCCGATCGACCGTACGACCGAGTACGTCGCGACGGTCCGCTCCAGGCGCTCCAGTGAAATCCGCCCTCAGGTCGAAGGAATCATCACCAGGATCCTCGTCACGTCTGGCGACCGTGTGCGGGCAGGCGCCCCACTGATGCAGATCGATCCAGCGAAGCAGGAGGCCACCGTCTCGAGCACGGCCGCTCAGCGCGCGGCACAGGAAGCGACCGTACGCTTCTCGCAGCAGGAATACGAGCGGCAGAAGCGGCTGTTCGACGCAGGTCTCGTCAGCCGGCAGGCGCTCGACTCGGCCGCGGCGGCGCTCGACACCGCCAAGGCGTCGTTGCGTGCCCTCGAGGCGGTCGAGAGCGAGAACAAGGTGCAGCTGCAGTACTACCGCGTGGCAGCCCCGACGGACGGCATCATCGGTGACATTCCCGTCCGCGTCGGAGACCGCGTGACGACGTCCACACTGCTGACGACCATCGACGAGAGTTCCGGACTCGAGGTGTACATCTACGTTCCAATCGAACGCGCCGCCGCGCTTCGTCCGGGACTGCGCGTCCGTCTCGTTGACGACAAGGGGTCACGACTGGCCGACACGACGATCAGTTTCGTGTCGCCGCAGGTGGACAACCGCACGCAGACCGTGCTGGCCAAAGCCGCGCTTCCCGGTCACGCGTTCCGCACCGACGAATTCGTCCGCGCCCGCATCATCTGGGCGACCGAGCCCGCGTACACGGTGCCCGTGCTGGCCGTGTCGCGCGTGAACGGCCAGTATTTCGCGTATGTAGCAGAGAAGGGCGACAAAGGCCTGGTCGCGCGTCAGCGGCCGGTCAAGGTCGGCGAACTGGTTGGCAACGACTACGTCGTGCTGGAAGGACTGAAGAGCGGCGAGCGCGTCGTCGTCTCCGGTGTGCAGCGACTGGCGGACGGAGTGCCAATTACCGAAACCAGCAGCTCATAGTCCGTCTTCCACAGCCCGCAGTCCGCAGCCCGTTATGTTCGTCGACACTTTCATCCATCGACCGGTCCTGTCCACCGTCTGCTCGCTGGTGATTATCATCGCGGGCGCGATCGCCATTCCGACGATGCCGGTGGCCCAGTACCCGGAACTGGCACCCCCGCAGGTCAACGTGACGGCCGTCTACACGGGCGCGAGCGCGCAGACCGTCGAGAGCGCCGTGACGATCCCGCTCGAGCAGGCCATCAACGGCGTCGAGGGCCTGCTGTATCTCACGTCGACGAGCACCAACAGCGGGCTGTCCACTGTCACGGCGACCTTCGATCTGACGCGCAACCAGGATCTCGCGGCCGTCGACGTGCAGAACCGGGTGGCCTCCGCACTCGGCCGGCTCCCAAACGACGTCAAGAACATCGGCGTCACGGTCACGAAGAGCTCGAGTGGGTTCGTGCTCGGCGCCGGCGTGTTCGACGAGGGCAATCGATACGACTCACTGTTCCTCAGCAACTACCTGGACGTGTTCGTCCGCGACGCGTTGAAGCGCATTCCCGGCGTCGCCGACGTCACGATCTTCGGAGAGCGCAAGTACTCGATGCGGCTGTGGGTCGATCCGACCAAACTCGCCGCGCGCGGGTTGACGGCGACGGACGTGACGAATGCGCTGCGCGAACAGAACGTTCAGATCGCGGCCGGACAGGTCGGCCAGCCTCCTGCCGACGCAGGACAGGCCTACCAGATCAGCGTACGCGCCGCCGGCCGGCTCAGCGAGCCATCGGAATTCGAGAACATCATCGTCAAGGCGACGCCCGAGGGTGGACTCGTCCGGCTGCGCGACATCGGCCGTGCCGAGCTGGGTGCGGAGAGCTACCAGAGCACCTTGCGCTTCAACGGGCGTCCGGCCGTCGGCATCGGCGTCGCGCAGCTGCCAGCCGCAAACTCGCTCGACGTGTACGCCCGTGTGACAGCGG
>JBKPMA010000374.1:0-2834 GCA_046731935.1 Acidobacteriota bacterium | reverse complement strand
GCGTCCCGTCGCCGATCTGGGTGCGGGAGATTTCACCGTAACGGTGGCGGGTCGGCCCCGCCGTGTGGTGTCAGCGAGCTACTCAGGCGCGGGCACGTCTGGCGCGGTGGCGAACGAGGGTCTCCTGCCGCCAGTCAGCACGAACGACGACGTGCCGGCGGTAGGCCGAATGGTCGTCTTCGTCGTCGACCAGTCGACGCTGGACCATACCGAAGTTCGCCAGGTGGGTGACGCGGCGCAACGTTTTACCTCGCGGCTGACGCCCGCAGATCGCTCGGCGCTGGTGCTCATGCCGGTCGGCGCGGGCATTCCCTTCACCGCCGACCATGCCCGCGTGCAGCAGGCGCTGGTCCAGGCCAACGGGCTCGCCACGATCACGACGGAAGTCCGCAATCTCGGCGTCGAAGAGATCAGGGCCATTGCGTCGGGCGACTTTCTCACGTTGAACAACGTCGCCGCGCGCGAATGCTTTGATCGCCCTACGCTGGCCGGCCCGCCGCCGACCAGCCAGGCGGGCCAGGGTGGAGCCTCCACCGGCGGTGTGGGCCCGCCTCAAGCGAATGCACCGTCCGCATTTGACTCCACCGACTCGTGTACGCGTCAGATCGAAGCGGAGGCACGAACGGGCTGGCAGCAGCTGCGCAACAGCACGCTCGCGAGCCTCAACGCGCTGCACACGGTGCTCGCGCGGCTGAAGGCATTCAACGGCGACAAGATCGTCATTCTCATCTCAGGCGGCTGGCCGCTCGACACACGCGACGGCAACACCGAGCTGCAGCCGGTCGCGACAGCGGCCGCCGAGGCACGGGCGACGATCTTCGCGATGTTCGCGCCGAAGACGGAGGGGGCTGCGGAGCGCCGGTCGATCAGCAACACACCAATCGCCGACTTGTCGATCCGGAGATGGCCACTCGAGACGCTCGCCGGCATGACAGGCGGCGATGCATACCGCGTTGACGCGGGCGCGTCGGACGTGTTCGATCGGCTGGCGCGCGAGACATCGGCGTACTACCGCCTGGGCGTGGAGCGCGACCCCTCGGATCTCGACGGCAAGTCGCGTCCGTTGACGGTGGCGGTGGCGCGCCGCGGAGTGAAAGTCAGGGCACCGCAACGCTTCGCAGCGCGCTCGTACGCCGAGCGCGACGTGCCCTCCCGTCTCGACGCGGCCATGTCGTCGCCGCTGCCTGCGACAGGACTTGGGCTTGCGGTGACCAGTTATCTCCAGGCCAATCCACAGCAACTCGCACAGGTGAAGGTCGCTCTGGTCGGCAGCATCTCGCGGCTCCAGCCCGGTGACGTCACATTGCAGCTGGCGCTGCGCGACGAGAACGGCAACGATGTCGCGACTGGCAACCAGTCCATCGGCGAGGCCACGACCGACCAGCTCCCGTTCTCGACGGTCTTCACCGTCCCTCCAGGACGGTATTACGCCCGAGTGGCAGTGATGGACTCGGCGGGCGTCGTCGGTGCCGTGGATCACCCGGTGGACGCGCGGCGGACCACGATCGGATCCATTACGGCCGGCGGCCTGGTCCTCGTGAAGATGCCGCCGCGGGTGGAGGACGAGGCCCAGTTGATTCTGGACGGTCTGGCGCAGGGCGATCGGCTCGCGTTGCAAGTCGATCTCGAAGGTGATCCGGCCCATATCGCCGCAGCCGGCGTCGTGTTCGAGATTGCCGCCGGCGAAACGGATCCGCCGCTGATTCACACCGAGGCCGCGCGCCTCGCCGGTGACGGGCCGGCCACTGCGCAGGCGGTCACGGAGCTTCGGCTGCTTCCGCCTGGACGATACCTCGCACGGGCACGCGTCACGACGGACGACGGAACGGTGGGCACCGTCCAACGCGCGTTCGTTCTCTCGTCCGCAGGCGGTAACGGCAGCGGAGACACCGCTCGTGTGACGGATGCCAGTTCGACGGCGCCTCCTTTACCGCCGATCAAGCCGCTGGTTGCCGCGGCGCCGTTCGCCGTGGACCGCGTGCTGTCGTCGCCCGTGCTCGGCGTGTTCCTGGATCGGGTCTCGTCGCGAAGCGACGCGGCGTCGGCTCGCCCGGCACTCGATCGAGCACGCACGACACCGGCGTCCGACATCGCGGTCACCGGCGATCTCCTGGCGCAGTCGCCTGCCGTGGGGCGATTCCTCCAGGGCGTAGCGCACCTGGCGCGATCCGAGCCCGCGCCGGCCGCGGACGAATTTCGCACGGCACTCCGCGCGTCGCCGGATTTCTATCCTGCGATGGTCTATCTCGGCGCGTGCTGGGCCGCGGTCGGAAACGACCGGGAGGCTGCCGGCGCCTGGCAGACGGCGCTCATCAAAGAGAGCGACGTGCTCGAGGTGCACCTGCTGCTGATCGATGCGCTGCAGCGCCTCGGCAAGCACGACGCCGCACTCGCCGCGATTGCCAGGGCGAAAACGCGGTGGCCCTCCGAGCCTGCGCTCGAGCGGCGCTACGTCATGGCGTCCTTTGTCGCTGGACGGCCTCAGCAGGGCTTCACGGTGCTCGACGCCCCCAACCAATCAGATGACGAGGGCGTGCTCTTGATGGCGCTGCAAGTGCTGTTCGAGGCGTTCCAATCGTCGAAGCCTATCGAGAGCGCCGACGCGGATCGCGAGCGAATGACGCGGTACGCGGAACGGTATCGCCGGCTGAACGGACCGTCGATCGCGCTGGTCGACGCGTGGGTCGCCGCGGTTCTACGCTGAGGATTTGGGGGAAGGATGAGCGAGAAGACGGCCTCACATGTGTGAGCCCGTCTTCCCGGCGCGCGACTCTACGTCGCTCGCATGAACCCAGTTGTCCGCTGTTCGGCAGCGTTGTAGTGGTGTTTGAAGC
>JBKPMA010000373.1:0-7972 GCA_046731935.1 Acidobacteriota bacterium | reverse complement strand
CCTCAGTGCACTTTGAGATATTCGAGATAGTCGCCCGAGGCGATCTGCGGCGCGCGCCCGAGCGGCGCGTTGTAAAAATAGACCCACGCAGCTGCCGACGTGCCGTCTGGTAAGTGGACAGGTACCTGAGCACGCACGTAGAGGCTGGCGTCGGTCTCGGTCGGCCGATAGCCTTCGACTTCATCGAGCGCCGGCAACACGGTCGACGGTTCCAACAGCTCGAATACTTCCCCCCACACGCGTCCATCGCTCGCCGGCACGGCGGCTGGATACAGGCCGAGGTCGAACAGCGCCGCATTGATCCAGCCGCGGCCCTGATAGCGCAGCTTGGTGTCGATGCCAACGCGGCGGCGCCGGTCGAAACCGGTCATGAGCGTGCCGTAGAAGAACACGAGATCGGCCATGTGAACTGGCGGGCAGGACCCCGGAGCGGGCTGAGACGTGCGGCCAGTGTAGGAACTGGCGCACGTTCCGTCAAGGTGCGGAAAAGAGCGCGCGGGCGTGGAGTGCGGGTTGAGTGCCGAGAGGACCGTCAGTCCCTGGCCTTGTCCCTGTCCTTGTCGCCGCGGTCCTTGTCGGCGTCGTGGTCGCCCTTGTCCCAGTCCTTGCCCTGATTGTGGGCGGCTTCGGCCGCGGCCCCGATCGCATTGATCATCTCAGCGGGGATCGAGAAGCTGATCGAGACGTTCTTGCCGGCTCCGCTGACCTGCAGCGAGTTGACGAGAGCCTGCACCTCGGGCTTGTCGCCGGCCTGCATCTTGGCCAGCGCCAGGAAGCCATTGACGACGTCGCGCAGATTCTGACCGGCCTGGTCGTCGCGCGTCTCGGCGCGAAGCGATCCATTGAGGCCGCCGTTCACGTGGCCGCTCGCCGAGAACCAGCGGATCGCGGGAATCTGATTCGCGACGCCCTGCGGCAGATTCGCGTGACTCATCAAGGCATCGAAGCGTCCGACGGCCCATGCGTTGCTCGCGTCGAGGTCGTGAACGAGATTCATCATTTCCTGGTTGGTCAGCACGCTGGTGCCGCCGACACGGTCGATGGCGCGCTTCACGTCGGCGGTATCACCAAGCGCCACCAGCCCCGGCGCCATGAAGGCGACCGTCATGCTCCGGCCGTGCTCGTCGTTGTCTGACCGGTGCGTCACGAGGCGCTTACCCTTGTATTCCTCGACCTCACCGCCGTGCTCGCGCGCGAGCCCTTCGAGGCGGACGACGTCGAAGCGGCCGCTGGCCAGCACCATCCCGGTGTAGCGCTCTGCCGTCTGCACTGGCGTGAGGAAGGCTGTGACGTGGTCGATGTCACGCTCGATGTTGATGCCGGTCTCCTGTTCGAGCTCGGCCTGCCCTTCTTCACGGTGCGGCATCGCGGAGCGCAGGCGCTGACGCATCTCCGAGTGCATCACTTCCTGAACGTCGCAGTACGCAACGAGGGCGGCGTTGGCGGGCACGTACGACAACTCGGCGGGGCCGTCGGTCCGGCTGAAACCGCCCATGGGTACGCCCGAGTAGTAGGCCACCAGTCCGGTGCACAGGCCGACCAGCAGCACCACGATTGAGCCAAACAGGAAGTAGCGCGTCCGTCGAGTCATCTCCACCCTCTAAATCCGTATACGGACCGGTCTTGGCACCAGTTCCGATTTTCGGCCCAAGTCATTGCTCCAGCACGTATTCGCGCCGGGAGACGGCTCGCGCGCCCAGGGCCAGGCAGCCTGCGGTAATCACGACCAACCCGAGCAGGCTCAGCCAGATCGGGGGATTATTCCGGAAAAACGACTGCAGCAGGTCCATCGCCGAATCGGAAGGCATGGCGTGCGGCACCAGCGCCTGCAGGTAGTTCTGCACCGTGAAATACCGGAGGTAGCCCGGAATCGAGACCACGATGGTCTCCCATCCGAACGCAAATACAAGTCCCACGACCAGCGGCCGCTTCATCTGCGCCCCAACGAAGGCAAACACGGCACCATACGCCGCAAGGCCGGCGCCAATGAGTCCCAGGTCCTTCAGGAGGTCGATGAAGCCGCTGGCGATGCTGCCGCCGCCGAGCGATGCGACCAGGAAATAGACCAGCATCACCGAGGGCAGGACGATCAGCACCGTGCAGGCGAGATACGCGAGGTATTTGCCGACCAGCACCGCGCCTCGCGGGATCGGCCGCGTGAAGAGATAGGTGATCGTCTTGTCGTCCACTTCGTCGGCGATGAGCGAGGTGCCGTAGAACACACCAAGAATCGGCACGATCACGCGGATGTAGAGGAACCAGATCATCAGGCCGAACATGAACGCGCCGGAGACGCGCGTTCCGTTGACCCGCATCGCCGGCATGTTGAACAGCTCGACGATCCGTGCGATCAACCCGATGATGACCGGCCCGCCTACCACCAGCCCGAGGAACACACTGCGGCGCGAGAAGAGCATCTCGCTCAGCGAGAGATCGAAGACCCGCACGGCCGCGGACCAATAAGACATCGTAGGGGTGCCGCCGGAAGGTGCGGACGAAGAGTGCGGACGAAGGGTGCGGTCGATAGGTGCGGAAGTGCCCGCCTCGATCGAGCCTTGCGCCGTGGGCCCTGAGCCGTGTGCCGCGCGTGGCGAAGAGGCGTCTGACATCACTTCACCAGGTACTGGAAGACCGCCTGCAGATTGTCGTCCGGCGATGTGACCTCGTCCACGGCGCCGAGCTCCGCGGTCGCGGCCAGCGTGGTCAGCCGCGTATAGAACGCGTCGGGCCTCGCCGTCTGCACCACCAGCGCACCGTCTTCGAACCGCAGACTCAGCACGTCATCGTCTTCAAGGAATCGCCGTGCGAGTGCTCGCGGCTCTTGTGCCCTGATGTGGACGGTGTGCGGGTGCTCGTCAATCAGATCCCGAATCTGGTGCACGTTGCCTTCGGCGAGGATGCGTCCGTTGTTGATCAGCAGGATGTTCGAGGTCATCGACTCGACCTCGTGCAGGATGTGACTCGAGACGACAATGCTCTTTCCGGCTCTCGCCCAGTCCTTGATCAGCCGAATCGTCTTCCGGCGCGCGATCGGATCCATGCCTGACAGCGGTTCGTCGAGAATGAGCAGTTCGGGATCGTGCACGATGGCCTGTGCCAGCTTCACCCGCTGCCGCATGCCCTTGCTGTAGGCGCCGATTTTTTTGTCCGCCGCGTCCAGCAGATCGACGTGCTCCAGTGCCGCCCGGGCCGCGTGGGCGGCTCGCGCTTCGTCGTACCCATTCAGCCGAGTCAACGCCGTCACCCATTCGAGACCCGTCATCCGATCGTAGAACGCGTCCTGCTCGGGGCAGAAGCCGATCCGGGCATAGATCGACGGGTTGTTCCAGATCGATTCGCCGAAGACGGTGATGCGGCCTTTGCTGGGTGCCAGCTGGCCGGTCATCAGCTTCATGAACGTCGACTTGCCCGCCCCGTTCGGCCCGAGCAGTCCCGTGATGCCGTGCGGCACGACGACGCTGACGTCGTTCAGGCCGATGACCTGCCCGTACCACTTCGACACCTGCGTGGCCTCGACGAGCGGCGGCGGCGGCGTGGTCACGCGACCACCTCCACTCCGCGTACGCGCCGTTCGAGGACGATGATCGAAACCACGACCAGGAGAATGACGACGAGGAGCGATGCCACGATCGGCGTGTCGTATCTCGGCGGCACGCGGAAGATCGTGTCTCCCACGCGGCTCAACGACGCCGTCGGCGAGATGAGCGACGCCGCCGAGGATCGTGTCAGCAGCCAGAACATCCCCTGAATCGCCTTCGTGAACAGAATCAAGCCGGCGAACATGATGCCGACGAAGCGGCGGCTCTTCGACATCGACGAGAGCGCGAGCATGCCGAAGGTCGCCAGCGTGCACTCGAGAATTGAGTAAACCGTAATCGCAGGGAACAGGAACAGATTCTTGCTGACGAACGCGAAGCTGCCCGCGAGCAGGATCTGCACCAACAGCAGCAGGATTCCCGGCACGAAGGTGATGAACATCAGAAACGCCATGAGCGCGGCGGCTTTGCCCGCGACGTACTCGGCGCGCGTCAGCGGCTTGGCCAGATAGATCTGCAGCGCGTTGGCGCGCCGGTCGTTCGCAATGAGTCCGGCGCCGACGTAGATCGTCACGACGAACACGAAGCTGGATTGCTGGTCGAGGAACTCGCGAAACGTCGAGGCGGTCGGCGCGAGAAACGCGATCTGCGAGAAGTTCGCGGAGAAATACACCTGCCCCACACGCACCAGGAAGGGGAACCAGGCGACGATCAGCAGCACCATGAACTTCTTCGTCTGGAGCATGCTGCGGATGATGCTCGACGCGATGACGAGCCACGCGTTGCCGCGCCCGTTGCGTGACCCGCCGAACCGCCGATAGCCCTGATCATGAATAGGCACGATCAGGCCTCGCCGACCGCACGGGCGAACACGTCTTCGAGCGTAGGCACGCTCGGACGGACGTGCCGCAGCTGAATGCCTTCGGCCGCGGCGACCGCAAACACGTCGCGGGCGCTCTGCCCCACCGGCACGAAGACCCGCATGACGTCCTCGTCGGTCGCCTTGCACTCCATGCCAGCGGCCTTGAGCAGCTGCACCAATCGCTCCGCGCCGCTCTTTGCGCGCACTTCGTATACGCGGCCGCTCGGACCCTTTAGCTCGTCGATCGGGCCCTGAGTGGCGATCCGGCCGCCGTCCATCACCACGACGCGATCGCAGGTGTATTCGACGTCCGGCAGGAGATGCGACGAGAGAATCAGGTTGACGCCCTTGTTGTGCCCGAGGTCGCGCACGAGCTCCAGCATCTCGTCGCGGCCCTTGGGATCCATGCCGTTGGTGGGTTCGTCGAGGAACAGCAGATCGGGATCGTGCACGAGCGCTTGCGCCAGCTTGATGCGCTGCTTCATACCGGTCGAATAGGTCTCGACGTTCCGGTAGCGCGCTTCGTCCAAGCCAACGTAGTAGAGCACCTCGTGCGCGCGCTGCATCGCGTCGACCCGTCCGAGACCCGCAAGCTCCCCACAGTACGCGACGAACGACACCGCGTTCATGCCTGGAATATGCGCGTCGTTCTCAGGCATGTAGCCGATGCGCGCTCGGATCTCGAGCGGCGATTCGGCGACGTCCAGACCGAGCACCGTCATGCGTCCTTCGGTCGGCGTCACGAAGCCAAGCAGGCTCTTGAGCATCGTGCTCTTGCCAGCGCCGTTGGGACCCAGGAGTCCGACGGCGCCTTTCGAGAACAATGCCGACACGCCGCGCAGCGCGTAGTTCTTGCCATACACCACACTCACATCCGAGAGCCGGACCACGGCATCGTCTGGAGCGGATGGGAATGGCGCCGCCGGTGGGACCACGTCGGACATCGCTTGTTGACTATACGGCTGATGCCGTTGGACCGTTCACGCCCGCGAGCCCGAGCGCGTCGGCGCGCACGCGCAGAAACTGAATCACGTTGGCGATGTGCTGATCGAGCGGCAGGCCCAGCTCCTCGGCGCCGCGGCGCAGGTCGTCGCGGTTCACGGCGCGGGCAAACGCTTTGTCCTTCATCCGCTTGAGCACGGAGGACGCCTCGAGGTCGAGCACGCTCTTGCTGGGGCGCACGAGCGCGGCCGCCGTCACGAATCCCGACATCTCGTCGCACGCATACAGCACGTGTTCCAGGCGCGACTCGCGAGGCACGCCGCTGTAGTCGGCATGCGAGAGGATGGCGCGCGTGACCCATTCCGGATACTGCCTTGTGCGCAGGATTTCGACGCCTCGAAACGGGTGGTTTTCCGGGTCGGGGTAGCGCTCGTAGTCAAAATCGTGGACGAGCGCGACAAAGCCCCAGGCCTCTTCGTCTTCCTCGAACTGCCGCGCGTAGCCGCGTACCGCGGCTTCGACCGCGAGCATGTGCTTTCTGAGACTGTCGCTCTGGGTGTACTCGGTCACGAGCGCCCAGGCGGCGTCACGAGACAAATCCATCCCTTGCTCCACTCGGGGTCCGGGCTACAGGCTACTGGCTGCAGGCTGCTGGCATCGGGCCAGGCGCCCTCACCCGTGTATAGTGCGTCAGCGATCCTAGTGTAGAAGGAGTCTCGATGGCGAATCCTGCGGCCGCCCGTGCCGCCTCGGACGCAACCGCGCTCGACACAGAGTTCACGCGGGGGCTCGGCCTCTACGACGCGACGATGGTCGTCGTCGGATCGATGATCGGTTCCGGCATTTTCATCGTCTCGGCCGACATGTCGCGTCAGCTCGGCAGCCCGGGCTGGTTGCTCGCCGCGTGGCTGCTGACGGGCGTACTGACCGTGTCAGCGGCGCTGTCGTACGGCGAACTGGCGGCCATGATGCCGCGTGCGGGCGGGCAATACGTCTACCTGCGCGAAGCCTTTTCGCCGCTCTGGGGATTCCTCTACGGCTGGACGCTGTTCCTGGTTATTCAGACGGGCACGATCGCTGCCGTCGCCGTGGCGTTCGGCCGCTTTCTCGGCGTGATGTGGCCGGCCATCGCCGAGGATCATTACCTGATACGGCCGATCCACCTGTCCACCGGCTACGCCGTCTCGGTCTCGACCGCACAGCTCGTGGGCGTGCTGCTCATTGCGCTTCTGACCTGGACCAACACCCGCGGTCTGCAGTACGGCCGCATCATCCAGAACATCTTCACTACCGCAAAGACGGGCGCGCTCGCGGGGCTCATCCTGCTCGGGCTGCTGGCGGGCTGGAACGCGGCAGCCGTGCACGTGAACTTTTCCGATTTCTGGACCCCGCGCGGCTACGTCGATATCGCCGAAGGACTCTCGGCCGCGAGCGCGTTCGGCCTGTTCGTCGCGCTGTGCGTATCGCAGACCGGTTCGCTCTTCTCTGCCGACGCGTGGAACAACATCACGTTCACCGCAGGCGAGGTCAAGGAGCCGCGCCGGAACATTCCGCTGTCACTCGCGCTCGGCACGCTGATCGTGATCAGCCTCTACCTGCTGGCGAACGTCGCATATCTCGTGACGCTGCCGCTGTCGGCTATCCAGCATGCGCCATCCGATCGCGTTGCCACGGCAACCGTTGACGCGATCGTGCCTGGAGGCGGCGCCGTGATCATGGCCATCGCGATCATGATCTCTACCTTCGGGTGCAACAACGGACTGATTCTGGCGGGTGCACGAGCCTACTTCGCCATGGCCCGGGATGGGCTGTTCTTTCAGCGCGTGGCGCAGCTGAACGAGGCGCGGGTGCCGGCCTGGGGCCTGGTGCTGCAGGGCGTGTGGGCCGCGTTCCTCGTGTTGCCGCGCACCTACAATCCGTCGACGCAGACATACGGCAACTTGTACGGCAACCTGCTCGACTACGTGATCTCCGCCGCGCTCATCTTCTACATCCTCACGATCGCCGGAGTGATCCGGTTGCGTCAGACGAGGCCGGACGCGCCGCGACCATACCGGGCCGTCGGGTATCCGATCATCCCGCTCCTCTATATCGCTGGCGCCACCGCGATTCTGATCGTGCTGTTCGCCTATCGGCCTGCGACGACATTCCCCGGACTGGTGATGGTGTTACTGGGACTGCCTGTCTACTACGCGTGGACGGGAAGGGCGAGCAGGTAGGGCGGCTCGACGAAGGAGTAGGGCGGGCGGACAGGGACTAGGGCGGGGGGATGGGGAGAAGGGCTAAGGGCCAAGGGCCAAGGGCCAAGGGGAAAGGGATAAGGGCAGCTCAATCGCCTCCTTCTGCGCCGCCTTTGGCGCTACTTTGCGCCGGCCGCCTTGTTGAGCCGTTGCAGGTGCGCGATTCGTTCCTGATACTCGGCGATCGTGGCTTCGAAGGATTCGCGGAGCTCGGGATTGCGGCACGACAGCCACATCCGGTACGTGCGTTCGAGCTTGAGACTGAGGCGATCGATCTGTGCGAGCCGGGCGCGTACGCGATCGCTGGGTTCGTCGAGGAAGTCGGGGCGTTCGGGGCGAGCCCTCGTCATCGGCCGGAGCCGCGAGGTCGCGGCGGCGCCACGACTCTAGCA
>JBKPMA010000372.1:0-4750 GCA_046731935.1 Acidobacteriota bacterium | reverse complement strand
CGTCAGCAGCGCGATGGCGGTGAACATGGGACTGCGTCGAAGCGTGCGCGCCGCGTAGCGGACATCCCGTCCCAGTCCGTCCAACCGTGAACGCCAATTGTGGGAATCGACCATGTTCGCTTTGACGTGACGGGCGGCGTTCGCGTTGGCCGGCTTTTGCGAGGTCGTGGACGGGTCGCCGGCGGCTACCTCGTCAGTCCGCGCGTGTAAAGTAACGGAATGAATTCTTCGGTGGAAGACACCAACCGGCGGATGTTGCGTGCGAGAGACGCGATGGACCGCGCGTTTGCGGAGCCGCTGTGCATTCCACGTCTCGCGAAGATCGCCGAGGTGTCGCAGGCGCATTTCATCCGGACGTTCCGGGCGACGTTCGGCGAAACGCCGCATCGCTACCTGCAGCGGCGCCGCGTCGAACGCGCGATGTTCCTCCTGCGCGGCACCGAGCGGAGCGTGACCGACATCTGTTTCGACGTCGGGTTCAACAGCCTTGGCAGCTTCAGCCGCACCTTTCACGACATCGTCGGAGAAGCGCCCAAAGCGTTCCGACTGAGAGGCCGGCCTCCGGCTGTTCCTACGTGCTTCATGATGGCGTGGACCCGACCGAGCAGTTTTGGAGAAGCGCGCCTCACCACCACACGCTAGAGTGGCTCTGGAATCGCGATAACGATCACACAGGAGCCATCACATGTTGAACACGATCAGCATCTCGCACGTCTTCGTCGCCGATCAGGACAAGGCACTCGATTTCTACGTGGGCACGCTTGGCCTGGAGGTGAGCGCCGATCAGGATCTCGGCTTCATGCGCTGGTTGACGGTGCGCGTGCCGGGTCAGCCGGGTCGCGACATCCTGCTCGAGAAACCGGGACCGCCTTCGATGGATGACTCGACGGGACGACAGGTCCGCGAGCTCATCGCCAAAGGAGCCTCCGGCTTCAGCGTCGGATTCACGACGAGCGACTGCAGGAAGACGTATCAGACCCTGCTCGCCAAAGGCGTCGAGTTCACGCAGGAGCCCGTCGAGCAGCCGTACGGGATCGACATGGGCTTGCGCGATCCATTCGGCAATCACATCAGGATCGCGCAGCTCAAAGGATAGTCGTCGACGGATCCGGTTCGTCGCCTCTGCGTGGATAACGAGTTGCGCCGACGAGCCGTGGCTCGTGACCGACGCGTCCCCCCTGCTGTCTGAGGCTGCGGGACACCCACACGGCAGCCGGAATCGTGCTGAGGGCACCGAATGCGACGAGGGCGGTTCCGATTGTCCGCTTCTGCGCTCGAGGCATGGTGTCTGACACGAGCAGTGCGATTCCGGCCCCAAGCATGGCGCGCGTGGCAACGACAAAACCGAACTGCGGCAGAGCAAGGCTGATTGTTCGCATGCAGTCGGCGTAGCAAACATCGTGTCAGCCGTACTGGGCCCACTTGCTGCCGTCCTCGGGCGTCGGTGCGACACCTGAGCCAGAACGCGTCACACCACATACACGGGCGTGCATGCGAGTCACAGCCGGAATGGCCGTGCTGGTGTTGTGTGTGACGGTGCAAGTTCCGGCGGCGGCGCAAAGAAATGAAATCGACGATGGACCGGGATCGCCGCTTGCTGTGACAACCACAGGGAGCAGCTGAGCGCTCGATGAAGGCGGGCCGGAAATCAATCGACAGAATTCTGAGGAACGTCTTCGGCATCGCAGCGCTGCGTCCGGGTCAGCAGGCTGTCATCGACGCGGTGGTGGGGCAACATCACACGCTCGCGATCATGCCGACAGGCGCGGGCAAGTCGTTGTGCTATCAGGTCGCCGCCTTGGTGATGCCAGGCCTAACCGTCGTGGTCTCGCCACTCATCGCCCTGATGCGCGATCAGTTCGAGAAGCTGTCGGCACTCGGGCTCGAGGCCGTGCAGATCAACAGTGCGATTGCTACCGCCGACATCCATCGGGCGCACTGGAAGATCGGTCGGTCATCGGTGGAATTCGTCTTCACGACACCAGAGCAGCTGGCCTCGGGTGCGCTGCGCGACCTGCTCGCGAAGCAATCCGTCGGCATGTTCGTCGTTGACGAAGCCCACTGCATCAGTCAGTGGGGCCACGATTTCAGGCCCGCGTACCTGGAAGCGATACCGACGATACGGGCGCATCCCGAGGCGACGCTGCTCGCGTTGACGGCGACGGCAACGCCCGAGGTGATCGACGACCTCACCGAACAGCTCGGAGTCGGTCCACTCCGGATCATCAATACCAGCCTGTATCGTCCCAATCTCTCCTATCGTGTGCGGCCGGTGGCTGACGATGCCGACAAGCAGCGCCAGCTGATCGACATCCTGCGCTCCCTGCAGGGCAGCGTCATCGTGTATGCCGCAACCGTGCGCCACGTCGACACGCTGGCCGACGTGTGCCGTCAGGAAGGTATCGACGCGGTGTCATATCACGGCCGGATGAAGGCATCCGCGCGCAGCGACGCTCAGGATCGCTTCATGGGCGGAGCGACGCCTCGCATCATTGCGACCAACGCATTCGGCATGGGCATCGACAAGCCGGACGTGCGCGCGGTCATCCACTACGACCTGCCGCCATCGCTCGAGGTGTATTACCAGGAGTCGGGTCGCGCCGGCCGCGACGGCGAAGCGGCCGACTGCACACTGCTGTACCAGCGGAGCGATCGGCAGCTGCAGACCTTCTTCATGGCCGGCCGGTATCCCGGTCCAGACGACTTCGCGTCTGTCGTCACGGCGATGCGAGCGGCCGGACCGGGCAGCGTGCTCAGCCCCAGTGATCTCCACAAGGCCATTCCGGCGCTGAGCGCCACGAAGATTCGCGTGGTGCTGACGGTACTCAAACGCGAGGAGCTCGTTCGAGAACGCCGTGGTGCCAGGTTCGCCGTGCTTGCACGGCTGTTCGACGCGCCGCTCGACCAGCTTGCGCGCGGATACGAAGAGCGCCGAGACCGGGACCGGACGAAGCTGGAGCTCATGATCATGTACGCCCAGACGGCTCTGTGCCGGCCGCGGCAGATGCTGAGCGCGCTCGGCGAAGAGGTCGAGTGGTCTCGATGCGGCACGTGCGACAACTGCCGCGGGGATGCCGTGCGTGCCGAAGCGCCGGCCCAGGGAGTTCGCTAAGCACCTACGCCTTCGCGACGAAGGCGCGCACGAGCGAGGCAATGTCGTCCGCAGCGGTGTCGAGTGCGAAATGCCCGGCCTCGAGCACGTGCACCTCGGCGTTCGGAACGTCGCGCCGATACGCCTCAGGCTCCGAGAGATCGAACGACAGATCGTACTTGCCCCAGATGACGAGCAGCCGCGGCTGCCGCTCGCGCATCCAGGCCTGCCATTTCGGATACGCCTCGACGTTGGTGCGGTAGTCGTAGAACAGGTCGGTCTGAATGTCGGCCTGACCAGGCCGGCTGAGGAAGGCGAACTCGTCCGTCCACAGATCGGGGTCATACCGCTCGACGTTCGGATCGTTGCCCACGTGCCGTGTCCTTGTCGTCGCCAGGGACAACAGGTTCGTGCGGAGCGCGGCTTCGTTGGCGGCGCGATCGGCCCAGAACGCCCGGCGCGTTTTCCAGTTCGCACCGAGGCCTTCGTTGTGCGCAACCGCGTCCTGGACGATGAGCGCGTCCACGCGCTCAGGATGCGCAAGCGCCATCCGGAAGCCGACGGGGCCGCCGTAATCCTGCATGTAGAGCGTGTAGTGCGACAGGCCGATCGCTTCGGTGAAATGGCCGATGATGTCCGCGTAGTGGTCGAACGTATACGCAAAGGTCTTCGGGTCCGGCCAGTCGCTGTGACCGAAGCCTGGATAGTCGGGTGCGACGAGATGATAGCGATCCGACAGGCGCCCAAACAGCGGCTCGAACATGCGCGACGAGGAGGGGAGGCCGTGGAGGAGGAGGATCGCGGGAGCGTCTTTCGGGCCAGCCTCACGATAGAAGATCGACTGTCCATCGACTCGAGTCGTTCGATAGAACGTGGGATGTTGCACGGACGCGTCCTTGTCTGCCGCAGCGGCGAGCACCGGGAAGGTGAGCAGCAGCGCGACGGCCGCCAGGCCAGCGCGCACTACGGCGTCACCTCGAAAATCAATTCCAACTCCACAGGCGTGCCAAGCGGGAGACTCGCGACGCCGTACACGAGCCGGCAGGGATTCTTCTGCGCGCCGAACACATCCTGGAGGAGCATCGACGCACCGTCCGCGACCTTCGGGTGATCGCGAACGTCGCCGGATGTCGCAATCGACACACCGAGCCTGACGATCCGGCTGATTCTGTCGAGCGATCCAAGATGACCGCGGACGACCGACAGGGCATTCAGCGCAGCGAGCCGCGCCGCGCCGGTCACCTGGTCCACGTCCAGCTCCGCGCCGAGCCGGCCGACAAGCGCCGGTCCGCCCCCTTCAGTGGGAAGCATGCCGCTGACGAAGAGCAGATTGCCCGTCTGCACCGCCTCCGCGTACGCACCAAACGGCCGTGGCGCTGGGGGCAATGTGAGACCAAGATCTCTCACGCGCTGCTCGGCGGCGGGAGCGGACATCCGGCCCGGCGATTCGTTCGCAGACAGGTCGTTCATGGGTGTTCCTTCCAAACGCGCATAATCGTGATGAGACCAGATGCGCTCGGGTGTGGTCTATCAGACGAATGTATCGATTCGTACACGGCGAACCAATACCAAAGTCTGATAGCGGAGGCGCCGCATGGCCGGGCATTCTGAATCCCCCTCGCCACACTCAGGGAGATCACTATGAGCACGACACAGACG
>JBKPMA010000371.1:0-6144 GCA_046731935.1 Acidobacteriota bacterium | reverse complement strand
CCTCGGGCCGGGGCCCAGTGCGATCCGTCCAATTCCGCCAGGAGTGAACGCCGATCGCCCCGAAGAACGAACAGCAACAGACCGTCGGACCGCCATCACACAGCACCCACGCCACGGTCCGGCTTGATGGGCGGATTGGCGGAGCGCAGACCAACCGCTAGACAGTCGCCACTGAACGCTTCCAGAACGGTTGGGAAGCCGGCGCCTGAACGCTGAGGTCCGTGCGCGTGGCCTGGAAGGTCGGAATCGGGCCTCCAAAACCTCATTCCCGGCGCACTACTCAACATAACACTTGTTATGGGACCCAATGGAAATCCCCAGCAATACTGGGCTGTTGATGGTTTGTGCGTGCCAGCTTTTGCGGCCTGCCCTAAACGGACGACGCGCAGCCCCTTGGCGCCGCGGACGACGGACCGACGAGGTGGTGTGGAATTGAGGTGCGAAAACGGAGATGTGAAGGCTGGGAAAACCGAGCGCTACGCCGTCCAGTTGTAGGCGTCGAAATCTGCCGTCGGCACGATGACCTCGAGCGGCCGATGACTCGGATACCGCTCCAGCTCGGTGCCGTCCAGGTGGAGCGCGACGAAGAACGCGACATGAGCACCAGGCTCAGCCGTAAGCGCCGTAAAGGGAATACCGACTTCCAAGATCTGACCGGCGGCCCCGTCGACCGCCGCGGGGATGGACGCCCACGACCCGTCCACTTTCCGCTCGAGCACGCTGCGGAGCGACCCTGCGTGCGACGCGACTCGGAGGCGGAGGTCCGCCGGCGCCAGCAGGTTGATCCGGACCTCGGCCTTGCCGACGAGGAGATCGGCCGCCCGCCGCCGGAAATCCACACGCACGAACAGGTGTGTTTGGTTGAAGCCGAACTGGATGGCGGTCACGAGAGCCTGCGTTGCCTCCGCGACCTGGTGCATCGACCCTCCGGTCGTCCGGAGATCCAGCGACCCCGCACCGAGCCATTCAAAGTAGCTGGTGATCTCGCCGTCCAGGGTCGGGTAAACGAACCCGGTCGGACCGAGCGCGACGGTGCGCGGCGGGTCTGTCGTGATGTTCGTCAGGAACAGCTCGTCAGGAACGGGTTTGTCGAGCGCCCGGTAGACGTTGCGAAGGTGCCGGCGGAACAGACCGTCGAACTCGAGGTCGTGCTCGGACGAATGGTCGTCCCCGTACCACCAGCACCAATCTGAGCCCTCGGCCACCAGCAATTCCTCCCGGGCGCGTGCGATGCTGGCGGCGTCTGCCGCGGGTCCCGGCGACTCGAGTGCCTGGCGGGCGTCGGCCAACTGGCCCCAGGCCCGCTGGTCGTCGGCATGTCCGATCCAGATGTAGAAGTCCCCGTTGATCCACGACCCCGGAAAGAGGCCGTTCACGACGGCCGTCGCTCCCCGGCACGCCTCGGCCATGGTCACCGTCCGTATTTCCGGATTGGTCCCCAGCTCGCGGTACAGCGCCCGCAGGAATGGGCGCCCACCGCCCTCGAAGTGCTCCCAGGCATTCTCGCCATCGAGAATGATCGGGATCGTGGCTTCCCCGCCGCCCGTCCGATGGCTGTACCGCCGGCCGCCTTCGAGCAGGCGGTTGACGAAATCCGCGGCGGCATCCTGGGGCGCCCAGTTCGAATACGTGAATCCGATCAGATCCGAGAGCACGTGGTCGCGGAACATGCAGGCGATCTCACGTTCTCCCGCCTGAACCACGTACGGCATGTAGAGAGTCTCGGGCTGCTGCAGGTGTCCGTAGCCGTCGCGTGTCATGGCCAGTCCCAGACTCCGGGCGAGGATCAGCTCATCCGTCGCCATCCACTTGAAGCCAGCCTGGTGTGCCAGGGGAACCATCGCTTCAGAGACCGAACCTTCGGACGGCCAGAGGCCGACGGGCGGCTGTCCGAAAAGCTTCGTGTGCAGCGCAACCGACCGCTGCAGCTGCTCCAGCGCGTCTTCCGGATGTCTGAACCGCTGGCGCGGCATGCGGGTGTGGGGATGTGTCCGCAGGTACACGTCGGTGTCGCACAACAGCGGCAGAATGGGGTGATAGAACGGCGACGTCGACAGCTCCACCTGCCCGCGCGCGGACGCGTCGGCGTACTCGGGAACCACTTTCTTCAGGATCTCGAGCTCGACGACGCGGAGCAGGCGCTTGTCGTCCTCGTCGAATCCACGTCCTTTCTGGACGAGCGTCTTCACTCGTTCGTCGGAGTCCAGATAGAACGGATCGACCCACGCAAGCTTGTGCCAGACCTGCAGGTCACGCAGTTCGCCCTCGCTGAATTGGCGCGCGGCCGCCCCGCCCCCGTTTCCGAAGCTCTCGCGCTTCCGCAGCAGCTCGATGTAGCGCGGATACGGTTCGATCATCCGCGCGCGCTGCGCGTGAAAGAAGTTGCCGACAATGAAGGCCCGGTCTTCGTCCGAAAGATGAGCGGCGGATTTCAGGCTGAGATCGAGGCTTCGATCGCGCGCACGGTCCGCCGCGAAATCCTCGAGCTGCGCGAGCAGCGACGGCACCAGATTGAACGTCACGTGCACGTCGGGGAATTCGCGCAGCAGCGCGACCATGCCCCAGTAATCCTTGAGGGCGTGGAGCCGGACCCAGGGAAGAATGTGCTCGCCAGTCGCCAGGTCCTGGTAGTTCGGCTGGTGCATGTGCCAGAGAAGCGCGACGCGGGTCATGTGGTATGGTCGGGAGAGTCGGTATGTTGCGGATCGTCGATCGCTATATTATCCGTGAACTGCTGCTGCCCTTCCTGATCGGGCTCCTGGTTTTCACGTTCCTGCTGCTCATTCCGCCGCTCGCCGACTATGGCGAACGGCTGATCGCCAAGGGCGTGTCGTGGCCGATCGTGCTGCGCGTGCTGATGACGCTCGTGCCGCAGTCGCTGGCGGTCACGATCCCCATCGCGCTGCTGGTCGGGCTCCTCATCTCCTTTGGCCGTCTGTCGGCCGATCGTGAATCGGTCGCCTTCCAGGCGTGCGGCATCAGCATTTACCGGCTGCTCCGGCCCGTGCTGCTCGTGGCGCTCCTGGCGTGGACGGCCACGAGCTACATCATGTTCGTGGCCGTACCGACGGCCAACCAGACGTTCCGCGAAATCATCTACGGCGTGGTATCGGCGCGAGCCGAAAACGAAATCAAGCCGCGCGTGTTTTTCGAGGACTTTCCCAACCGCGTGCTGTACGTACGAGACACGCCGACGGGAAGCAGCGGCTGGCTCGACGTGTTCCTGGCCGACACGACGAACCCCGAAGAACCGACGATTTTCACGGCCCGCGCCGGCCGGATGGTTATCGATCGCGAAGATCGCACGGTCGATCTCGTACTCGAGAACGGCACGCGTCATACCGCGAATCTCAGGGATCCCTCCAAGTACGAGGTGACGAGGTTTACCGAGTTCATCACCGGTCTCGATCCGAACACGGTGTTCCCCCCGAGCGACCTGCTGAAGGGCGACTCGGAAATGACCATCCCGGAGCTCCGCGGCCGGATCAAGGAGCTGAAGGCGCAGAACCTTCCGACCCACGGCCCAGTCATGGCCATTCACCGAAAGTTCGCGATCCCGATGGTGTGCTTCACCTTCGCACTCATCGGCCTGGGCCTCGGTCTCACCAGTGGGCGCGACGGCAAGCTCGCCAGCTTCGTGCCGGGGATCGGCGTCGTCTTTGTCTATTACGTCATCGACTACCTGGGGCGGCAGATGGCGAAAGGCCAGCTACTCTCCGCCGGGCTCGCGACCTGGGCGCCGAATCTCGTGCTCGGCATCGCCGGCATCCTGCTGCTTTTCTGGCGTGGACGGTCTGCTGACAAGCCGCTGCGGCTCGCGCTCTCGTGGCGTTGGCGCTGGCGCCGTACGTCGACCGAAGACAAAGACACATCGAAGGCCACGGGGGCGCCCGGCAGCGCGCGGCCGGGCCGCGTCGTGGTGGTGATCAAATTTCCTCACATTCGCATTCCGCTGCCGCGGCCCAAGCTCCTCGACTATTACGTCGCCCTCCTCTTCACGAGGATCGTGATGCTCGCCTTCTTCGGGCTGCTCGGGATCTTCTACATCTCGACCTTCATCGATCTGTCCGACAAGTTGTTCAAGGGCCAGACGACGGCTGGGATGCTCGCGCAGTATTTCTATTACGCGACGCCTCAGTTCGTGTTCTACATCGTGCCGCTCTCGGTGTTGATCACGTGCATGGTCGCGATTGGAATCCTGACCAAGAACAGCGAGCTCATCGTCATGAAAGCGTGCGGCATCAGCCTGTACCGGGCCGCCGCACCGTTGATCCTGTTCGCTGTTGTCGCCAGCGGCCTCATGTTCGTGCTCCAGGAACAAGTGCTCGCGTACGCGAATCGACGGGCGGAAGCGATCCGGCACGTGATCCGCGGCGGTACGGCGCGGACGTTCGATGTCGTGAACCGCAAGTGGCTCGTGGCCAAGAGCGGCGACATCTACAATTACACGTACTACGATCCCAGACGGCGGCAGCTGAACGGCCTCTCGGTGTTCAAGTTCAGCCAGGGCGCGAACTCACAGAACCTCACGCGGCGCACGTATGTGAGCCACGCCGAGTACGAGCCTGACGACAGCGGAGATCGGTGGGTCAGTAAAGAGGGCTGGGATCGCCTCTTCAACGACGCGGGCGACACGAAGTATTACGCCACGTTTCCGGGACGCAACCTGCTGCTCGAGCCGCCGGACTACTTCGCGACCGAGTCGCCAGACGCCGACCGGATGACGTACATCCAGCTGCGCCGTTACATCAACGACCTCGACGCGAGCGGCTTCAACGTCATTCCACAAACGGTGGCGCTGCACCGGAAGCTGTCCTTCCCGTTCGTGACGCTGATCATGACGCTCATCGCCGTTCCCTTCGCCGTCACGACGGGCCGAAGCGGCGCGCTTTATGGGATCGCGGTGGGAACCGTGCTCGCCGTCGTCTACTGGATGACGATCAACGCGTTTGGGGCTATCGGCAGCGCGGGGATGTTGACGCCGGTACTGGCGGCGTGGGCACCGAATCTGATCTTTGGCGCCGGTGCGGCCTACTTGCTCTTGACGGTTCGCACCTGAGTGGGCTCGGGCCAGCCGACTGCGCGCTCGATCTGCAGCCGGCTGATCCACACGCGGATCTTCGCCCCGGGCACACTGTTGGTCGTATCCGCGACCAGCAGCAGCGAGTCCACGCCCGTCAGCGGGATCCGTCCTCGCGTGCCCAACTCGATAGACATCATCTCGTCGAACGGCACGACGATGTCGCGCGGGCGCGTGTCGAGATAGACCGAGCGGACCCAGCGCTCCCCACCCGGCGGCGTGCGCACCTGTAGCGATGCGCGCATCGGAACGCTCGCCGCGGCAGTCAACCGGATCCGAGTCCACGTGGTCAGACTCCCCTTCTCCACTCCCGCCACCACTGCCCCGTACTGACTGTGGCGACCACCGGCCGCGAGTCGCACGTCCGCCAGCAGTCCATTGCCTCCCCAGGGCAGCCGAGCCGGTGCCAGGGTGATGACAGACTGCGGATCGTGTTCGACGCGCCATCGCTCGCGCCGATCGATCGGAACGGGCATGACTTCCTGCGCCGGCGGCTCCGGTAACGGAGGCACGACTGGCGCACGTGGTCCCACCGTAATCGGATTGCTCACGATCCAGGGCTCGAGACTACGACCGCTCAACCATGCCTCTACGCGGTACACTGCCCGTGGGCTCCGAGCCTCGTGGCGCGCGGCGAGCGTGGATCCTGCGCGCTGCACGACCGCGCCATCCTTGATCAGTACCAGCGACACGCCTGGCACGTCGGGCACGCGAGCACGTATATCCGCCGCGCCAGCGACGGCCAGATCATCACCGGCGGCGGCCTTTGCACCTCCGCTGGTCGCCTCGAACATCAGCGCCCCGGGCGTGGCCGCGCCGTCAATGGTCGTGAATACGTGTCCGCGGCGGATGGCGTCGAGTACCGTCGCCGCATCTTCCGTTGCCTTGCCTGTCAGCGAACGCTCAAGTACCGCCGAGACGCTGAGGCTCCTGAACGCGGCCTCGTAGGACGGAAGATGTACCGCCATTCCGCCTACGATCGTGTCCGTGTCCTCGACCGTCCCGAGCCTCGCGTGCGCATCGTTCCCGCCAATTGCAATGACGTGTGCCGATCGGGTCATGGC
>JBKPMA010000370.1:0-7869 GCA_046731935.1 Acidobacteriota bacterium | reverse complement strand
GATCCGCGCTGGCGCGCCGACGGACGCGAACTGTTCTTTCTGTCGCTCGACGGCACCATGATGGCGGTCGATATTCCACCCGCCGACCCGATGCGACCCGGCGCCGTTCGCCCGCTGTTTCAGACGGCGCCTCCCGAAGTGTCGGCTCCATACCTCAGCACTTTTGTAGTCACCAAAGATGGCCAACGGTTCTTGTTGGCGAAACCGGTACAGTCGATGAGCTCTGCGCCTATCACGGTCACTCTCGACTGGCTCAACCGAGTCGGCTCGACCGAGCGGTAAGTGTGCCTGACCGTCTATTCGACGCCGCAGTCTCGGATACGGGTTGGTGCCAAAGGTCAATGCGTTGGTCAGGAACGCCCAGACTTGGCGTTCTCCTGCTGCTGACTGCGTTCCTCCTCGCGTCGACCGGACTCGTCCATGCCCAGCAAGCGAACATCGCCGGACGGGTAGTTGACGCGAGCGGGGCGATCGTTCCCGGCGCCACGATTACCGCAGCGAACACCGACACCGGCATCAAGAACATCGTCGCGTCCAACGCGGAGGGGCTCTACGAGATCCCGCTCCTGCCGCCGGGACGCTACACCGTCACGGCTGAACTGTCTGGCTTTCGCACCGAGACACGGACCGGCCTCGTCCTCGCAGTGCAGCAGGCCGTGCAGCTGGATTTCCGCCTCGACGTCGGCGGCGTATCGCAGACGGTGCAGGTCAGTGTCCCGTTGGTCGATACGCGCGTTTCCTCGCTCGGTCACGTGATCGACAACACACGCATTCGCGAGTTGCCGCTGAACGGCCGCAACCCTCTGGAATTGTCGCGACTAACGCCTGGTGTCACGCTTCTGGCCACCGCCTTCCTCGATACGCGTAATTTCAATCTCACGAGCGTCAGCATCAATGGCGGCCAGGGCGGCTCGAACGCGGTAGTGGTGGACGGCGGAACGGTGACGCTTCCTGAGCGCAACGAATACTCAGTGGTGCCCAACGCCGACGCGGTGCAGGAATTTCGCGTGCAGACCAACGCGCTTGCCGCCGAGTTCGGCATGACCGGCGGCGGCACGATCAACCTCGTCACCAAGTCCGGGGCCAACCGGTTCAGCGGGTCCGTGTTCGAATTCCTGCGCAACGACGCCTTCGACGCAACGGGATGGACGAACAACCGCAACCATCTGCCCAAGTCACCACTCAGTTACAACCAGTTCGGCGGGACAGTTGGAGGTCCCATCTGGCTGCCCAAGAGGATGGGCCCACTCGCCTACGACGGGCACGACCGTTCGTTCTTCTTTTTCAGCTATGAAGGCATCCGCTACTCGAGCGCGACAACGGTCCTCTCACACGTGCCATCGGAGCTGGAGCGAGAGGGGGATTTCAGTCAGACCTTCATTCGCACATCGAGCGGCGCCTTTATCCCGGTCCAGTTGTACGACCCAGCCACGACGACGACAAATCCTGCCGGATCAGGGTATGTGCGTACCCCGTTTGCCTCGAGCGCGATTCCGAGCGCCCGTCTCGATCCGGCGGCCATCCAGGCGATGGCCTATTATCCGCTGCCAAACCGCCAACCAGACGATCCGACGGGACGGAACAACTTCATCAGCACGCCCGAGAACGTCAGCGATTCCAATCAGTACATCGGCCGTGTCGATCACCAGATCACATCGTCGAACACGCTGTTCGGGCGCTATTCGCAGCAGGACCACGTGAACACGGGGAACACCGCGATCTACTCCGTAGTCAACATTGCCGATCCTGGGCTGTCGCTGCAGACTCGCCACAACAAAAGCGGGATTCTTGGGGACACGCACGCGTTCAGCAGCGGCATGCTCAATGAGGTGCGGCTGTCGTTCTCGCGCCAGTACTTGCTCAGCGCACCGGCCGGCTACAACATCGGCGCACCCGCTCGAATCGGGTTGCCAGCGATCATCCCGAGCACGCTTTTTCCACGGTTCGACATTGGGAACGACGTCACCGGCTCGGACATGCAATCGCTTGGCAGCTCGTTCAATCAACTGTCTCAACGCGGCCTGACGGTAGGTCAGCTCACCGACAGTCTGAGCATGCTGCGCGGCAGGCACTCGATAAAAACCGGGGTCGATCTCCGCGTGCACCAGCGGAACAATACCCAGTCGGGAGCAGTCTCGGGGCAGTTCAGCTTCGCACGCGCGATGACGGGCAACCCGCAAGACACATCAGGCAGCACGGGCTTCGGGCTTGCGACATTTCTCCTGGGCGCGGTGAGCGGCGGCAGCCTGAATTCGGCGCTTGCTCGCGCCGACGCGTTCAACTACTACGGCGTATTTTTCCAGGACGACTATCGCGTACGGCCTCGACTCACGCTGAACCTCGGCGTCCGCTACGACATCATCACGGCGCCCACGGATCGGTTCGATCGCTATTCGAACTTCAACCCTACGGCGATCAACTCAGTGACCGGCACGCCGGGCATTCTGCAGTATGCCGGCGTCGACTTCGGCCGACAGGCCTACGACACCAACTACGGCAACATCGGCCCACGCGCCGGGTTCGCGTACGACGTGTCCGGTAACGGAGGGACAGTCATCCGCGGAGGCTACGGCATCCTCTACTATCACAGCGCCAATTTCGAATATCCCGACACGCAGGGTTACTCGGTGAGCACGCCCTTCCAGTCGGCGCTGGGCACGGACTTTCCGGCGTTTCATCTCTCAGCAGGGCCAGCGATGCTGCTGGAGCCGTCCGGGAGCTCACTGGGGCCGCTCAGCTTCCTGGGCAACAACGTGACGTACTTCGAGCGGAAGAGGCCGACGCCGAGCTCGCAGCAATGGAATCTGGATGTTCAACACGAACTGCCCGGCTCCGTGCTCGTCGACGTTGCGTATGCCGGGAGTCGCGGAACGCACATCGTGGGCTTCGGCTACGACCTGAATCAGCTCGATCCGCAGTACCTTGCGCTCGGACTGCAACTCGATGACCCTGTTTCGAACCCGTTCTTCGGACGTATCCCACAGGGGCCGCTGAGCGGTCCGACGATTTCGCGGCGTCAGTCACTGCGGCCGTATCCTGACTATCTGAACATCACCGTGCAGAATCCGCCGCTTGGTGCGACGATTTACCACAGCGCGCAGTTCAAGGTGGAGCGGCGATTCACGGGAGGCTTCGGCTTTCTCGGTTCGTACACCTTGTCGAGGCTGTTTGGCGATGTCGGTCGCAACATCATCGACTTCGGCACGGTGGGCGGAGCGCCGCAAGGCAACGTACCATGTGGCCAGGATGCGAAGTTCGATCGCCGCTCCTGCCGGTCGATCGAGCCGCAGGACGTGACACACCAGTTCGTGCTCAGCGCGCTGTACGATCTGCCGTTTGGCACCGGACGGCGGTTCCTCTCATCCGGTGGTGCTCTCGCCAGCATCGTCGGCGGCTTTCGCGTCAATGGCATTCTGTCGTTGCGAAGCGGTGTGCCGCTCGTTGTGAGGGGAGCCAGTACCAAGAACGGCGCCGCCGATAGGCCAAACATGGTTGGCGATCCTGCACTACCCTCGGGCGATCGGACAGCCGAACGCTGGTTCAACACCGACGCGTTCGCGGCTCCGGCACCATTCACCTATGGCGACACGCCGCGGGCACTCTCGAACGCGCGCGGGCCCGGGTTCGCGTCGGTCGATCTCTCGGTGACGAGGGATATCGCCGTCAGCGATCAGGTCCGCATCCAGTTGCGCGCAGAAGCGTTCAATCTGTTCAACCGGACGAACCTGAATCTACCGAACACGAACTTCCTGTCAGAGGAGTTCGGTCGCATTACGACTGCCGATTTTCCTCGTCGTATTCAGTTCGGCGGCAAACTCTACTGGTAGACGATGCGCCGACTCGCGGTCATCGTCAGCCTGGCACTCCTGCCCGCCGCCTCCGTTGTGACGGTGTACTCGCAGGCTGCGAGTGTCGAGACACCGCAGCTTCAGGTCAGCGGCATCTATCCGCATCTCGCCGTCTTCAACGATACCGGGTCGCAGCAGGATAACGAGTGCGGGATTGGCGCGGTCGTGCCATGGGCCGGGCGGTTGTGGCTGCTGACGTACCCGCCCCATCGCCGGACCGGCAGCGCAGACAAGCTGTATGAGATTGACGGCTCACTGCAAATGAGCGTTCGGCCCGAAAGTGTCGGCGGAACGCATGCCGGCCGGCTCATTCACTGGGAATCGCAGCAGTTGATCCTTGGCCCGTACTTCATCGATACCGAGGGGAAAGTTCGAGCGATCGATCAGAAGAACGGATTTCCGGCCCGCATCACTGCCATCGCGAGGCACCTCACCGATCCGGCAAACAAGGTGTACGTCTACGACATGGAGGGGCCGATCTGGGAAGTGGATGTCCACACGCTTGCCGCGCAGCGTCTGTTCGTCAAGCCGGTGCCCGGGTGGCACGGCAAGGGCGCGTACACCGGCCAGGGACATTTGATTGTTGCGAACAACGGCGAGCGGCGCACGGCCGATCTCGACGGACTCGCATGGGAGATGCCGGAATCGCAGTGGACGCGAGGGGCGGAAGACGCGGGAGTGCTCGCGGAGTTCGACGGCCGGCAGTGGGCGATCGTCAGCCGCCGATCGCACACGGACGTGACGGGTCCGGGCGGATTGCTCGGTGAGCGCGCAGGAGATGCGCCGGTATGGAGCCCCGGCTGGGACAAGCGTTCCGTACTCCTCGACGTGCGGGCGGAGGACGGGTGGCACACGTACCGGCTCCCGAAGGGCAGCTACACCTACGATCCGTCACACGGGTGGTTCACGGAGTGGCCGCGCATTCGCAGCATTGGGGAAGGCCAGATGCTCCTGAACATGCACGGCACCTACTTCGACTTTCCGTCGACGTTCACGGTGGGGCGGACAGCCGGGATACGTGCGTTGGGCACGCACCTCCACAATACGACGGATGTCACAGCGTGGAACGGCCGCATCGTACTCGCTGGTGATGACACATCCATTCAGCAGAACGAGCTCGCTGCGAAACCGCAGTCGAATCTCCGGTTCGTGACACCCGCGGAGCTCGCGCACGATTTCGGTCCTCGCAGCGGTTGGGGAGGTCCGTGGGTGCACGATCCGGTCAAGGCCGGCCAGCCGAGCCCGCCCTTTCTGATCGCGGGCTACCAGCAGCGGTATCTTCACCTCGCTCACGATTCGGCCTCGGAAGTGACGTTCTCACTCGAGATGGACCTGCGCGGCGACGGGCAGTGGCAGCCGTGGAACACGGTTCGCGTTCCGCCAAACGGATATGCCTCGCTTCTCCTGCCGCCGGATGCCCAGGGCGAGTGGCTGCGGGTCACAGCCGATCGCGACTGCACGGCGACGGCGTTCCTGCACATGCAAACACCGGCCGACGCGCCGTCATCCGGCTCACGCGTCTTCGCAAGCCTGATGCCCGTTGACACCAGAGGTCGATGGACGGCCGGACTGCTTCGTCCGGCGCCTTTCTCGCGCGATTTGCAGTTTCTCGCGCGAACCATCGACGCTGATGGCCGTATGGACGGGGAGTCCTACTACGAGGTGGATGAGCGACTGCAGTTCAAGCGCGTCGATGCGCGTGACGTCGTCACTGAACTCGAACGCGTGGCGCAACTCAGGAACGACTACGTCGTAGATGCAGCGTCCGTGCTCGTCGTCGATGACAGCGGGGACCGCTGGCGCCTGCCGAAACGACTGCCCGCCGTCGATCACACACGAGAGCGCGGTCTTCGCGAGGTCATTTCCGAGCGATACCTCGCGAACTTCGACGGGACGTTCTACGAGATTCCTCGTCGTGGCGACAACGCGAGCCCCGACTTCATTCACATGAAGCCGGTCGCCTCACACCGTGCGCACATCACAGATTTTTGCACCTGGCGGGGCCTCCTAGTGCTGGCCGGCACAAACCTCGAGGCTCCCGCGGACGGTCATTTCTTCCGCGCGGCCGAGCCAGGTCCCGGCTTATGGTTCGGCGCCATCGACGACCTGTACAAGCTGGGTGCGCCTGAAGGAGAAGGAGGGCCATGGAAGGACGCGGCTGTGAAAGCAGGCGTACCGAGCGATCCGTATCTGATGACGAATTTCGGTCAGAAGACCGTCGAGCTGTCGCACGATGCGACCGTGCCCGTCAGGTTCACGATCGAGGTGGACTTTCTCGCCGATGGCTCGTGGAACACGCTCGATGTCGTCGAGGTTCCACCCGGTCACACGATCCGCTATCCCTTTCCTGATGGCTTCGCGGCACACTGGGTGCGAGTCATTGCCGATCGCGACGCGCACGCGACGGCGTGGTTCCGGTACGAACCTATGACGTCCGATACGACGCCGACCCACTGACCCGAAGGGCACGTCTCGGCATTCGTGCCTGATCTCGTGCCGCCTCACTATCCCTTCGACGAGTCTGGCTATCCGATCGGATAGCGTCCGCGCGCTGCGCGACACGTCGCGTCCCCGTGCGCGGCGAGCCGCTTCTTCTTACGCTTCATCAACTTGCACGTCCTCTCGCACGCTGGTGCCAGCGCCGGCACGGTCGTTGTGATCTCTCCGACCAACGACCACGGCCTCGCTGGCAACCACACAGGAGGATCCAATGACTTCGACTCCGAAGACTCACGCCGCCCTTCGTGCTCTGGCCTTAACGGCGTTCATCTGCGTGCTGGCGACTGGCAATGCCTTCGCGGGACAGACGGCGCGATGGACGGGCAACGGCACCTACATCAGCGTCTCGGGGACCGACGCGACCAGGTGCATCTGGTTCTACGTCTACGCGAGCAAGGGAGGGACGGCGCAGGCGCCCGAGACGTACCTGTATTACGACATCTACAACTCTTGCACGGGGCAGTGGATCGCATATGGCGGCGGACGCATTGCGAACTCGGCTCTCAAGGCCACCAAGAAATCAGCCACGCTCGTTTTCAGCTCCGCCGGTAACACCGGTTTCACCACCGAGGGGTATACGGGGTCGTTGAACCTGAAGGTGACGGCGGATGGCCTCTACTCGTCCACCTACTCGGGGCACGCGAAGACGGTGTACGCCGGGCACATGTATCAGTCGCATGGCAGCTGGACGTCGAACAGCGCAACGGCGACCGGCAGCCTGCTCGGCTTCGACGTCGCCGCGGCGGCGGCATCGATCGGCGAAGGACGCGACAAGGCGATTGAAATCGACCGAGGCTCCCACTGAACCCGCGTCAGAACCCGTCGCGCCGGCGGGGCACGAAAGCGCCCCGCCTGCCACATTCAAACATCAGTTCTCTAGAGATTCCCGCTCAGGACCGGAAGCCACAGCGGGGAGGAGCATAGCTATGGTCCGTCGAACATTCGTATCAGGTCTCACCATCGTCGCGCTGCTGACTGTCCCAGTCGTGCCAGGGTCCGCCAGTAATGGAGCCGGCTCGGATCGGCTCGCGCGCATCCAGCACATCGTCGTGATCTACGAAGAGAACCACAGCTTCGACAACTTATATGGCTCGTGGGAGGGCGTGAACGGTCTGGCGAACGCTGACGCCACGCACATGCGGCAGGTGGCGCAAGACGGGACCGAGTATTCCTGCCTCAAACAGAATGACGTCAACCTGACCTCGCCGCCGCTACCTACGACATGCGTAGACGCAGCGCACGGAATCCTGGCCAGTCAGTTCGAAAATGCGCCCTTCGCGATCGACCAGTACATTCCGCCAACCGCGAACACGTGTCCGAATGGACAGCCGGGCGGGCAACCTGGTGGGTGCACGAGGGACCTCGTGCATCGGTTCTATCAGGAACAGTATCAGCTCAACGGCGGCCTGCAGAACCGGTACGTCACCGGCAGCGATGCGATCGGTTTGACGATGGGCGTGTACGACACGCGTGCGCTGCCGATCTACAACTACCTGCATGGGGACGGTCATCCGCATTACGC
>JBKPMA010000369.1:0-18881 GCA_046731935.1 Acidobacteriota bacterium | reverse complement strand
CACTCGACGAGTCGATCATGGGCCAGGTGCCGCCGGTGCTGGAGCCGATGGCCCGTCGCGCGCAGCAAGGCGTGATACCCAAAGGCGACGATCTCGGGCCGTACGCGGTTCGTGCGGTGCAGAGCGTGTTGAGCGCGCTGGTCGTGTTCGCCCTGGGCTTCGTGCTGACGATCTATCTCTTGATTGACGGACAACGCACCTATGACTGGGTGCTCGCGTACGTTCCGGTCCAGAAACGCTCGAAAGTGCAGCAAACGTCGCTCGAGGTCAGGCGCGTCATACGGGCCTACGTCGTGGGGAACGTGGCCACGTCGTGCTTCGCCGGCATCTTCGTCTTCGTCATTCTGATCGTGCTGCGCGTTCCCGCGGCGCTGCTGCTGGCGCTGCTCGCTGCGCTCTGTGACTTCCTGCCCGTGCTGGGGATCGTGATTGCCGCCTTTCCGGCTCTCGTCCTCGCCGCGACCGTATCGCTTCAAACCATGGCGGCGGTGGCGTGTCTGTACCTGGCGTACCACGCGGCCGAGAACTACCTGATCGGACCGAAGGTGTACGGCGATCAGCTGAAACTCTCCGACGTCGGCGTGATCCTCGCCTTTGCGGTCGGCCTCGAGCTCGGCGGCATTGTCGGCGCGCTGCTGGCGCTGCCCATTGCTGCCGCGTATCCGTGCGTCGAGTCGCTCTGGCTGGAGCGCACGGTCGGCGATCAGGCGATCAGGGAACACGCCAGGCTGAGGGATGGCTAGAGTCTTTCCGCGCTCGATTCGGCTCGTCCGCGCGACGGCCCAGGCGTGGTGGGACGACAACATCCCGCGCCTCGGGGCGTCGCTCGCCTATTACACGCTGTTTTCAATTGCTCCCGTGCTGCTCGTGGCCATCGCAATTGCTGGTCGCGTCTTCGGGCCTGACGCTGTGAGGGGACAGGTTGTCGGTGAGATCGAGGCGCTGGTCGGCCACGACGGCGCGCTCGCGGTCCAAGGCCTGTTAGAAGGCGCAAGCCGCCGCGGCGCCGGTGGAGTTGCCGCCGCCGTGGGATCGATCACGTTCGTCCTCGCCGCGATGGGTGCCTTTCTGGAGCTGCAGGCCGCGCTGAACGTGATCTGGCGAGTCAAGCCCCGGCCGTCGGTGAATATCCGGGCGTTTCTCCTGGATCGATTGCGCTCGTTCGGTCTGGTGGTGGCGTCGGGCTTTCTCCTTCTGGTGTCGCTGCTCGTCAGCGCAGCGTTGGCCGCGGTCAGCGCGTGGGCGAGCCACTGGGTGCCCGCGCTGCAGACGGCACTGAGCGTGGCGCATGTGGTCGTGTCGATTGCCGTGTCGTCAGGGTTGTTCGCGCTGGTGTACAGCGTGCTGCCCGACGTCGAGCTGAAAGCGCGAGACGTGGCGGTGGGCGCTCTGGTGACCGGAGTGCTCTTCACCGGAGGACAGCAGCTGATTGGCTTGTATCTGGGTCACAGCGCGACGGCTTCCAGCTACGGAGCGGCGGGGTCGGTCGTGCTGCTCCTGCTCTGGGTGTACTACTCGTCGCAAGTCGTGCTGCTGGGCGCGGAGTTCACCAGACTGCACGCGGATCATACCGGCTTCTATCCGCCGCCCATGGAGTTTGCGGAGCCGGATCCCGAGGCGCCAATCAAGGCGACGTAGCGCTGCTTGTAGGAGTTGCCGCCGGCGCGACCGGCGGGGCAAAAGCTACAACAGCAGATCACCCCATCCTTATCGTGATGGCCTGCCCATGACGATCCGGACATGACGCGTCCGGCCGTCGTCAGTCAGTGGGATCTGCCGGGCATCGACGGGATCGCCGTCGAGCGATGCTTCGGCGACCCCCGTGCTGCGGCGTTCGGGATTTTCGACGTGAATGTGGTACCGCGTGTGTCCGAGCTGCCACTCGATGGTGAAGCCTGCCCATCCGGACGGTATGCACGGTGATACCGCGAACGTGCTGCCGCGCCGTTCGAGGCCGAGCACGTTTTCGATCGCGACCCGGTACATCCAACCGGACGAGCCCGTGTACCAGGACCAGCCGCCTCGCCCTGTGTGCTCGGGATGGGCGTACACGTCGCCATCCACCACGTAGGGTTCGGTGACATACCGCATGGCCGACGCACGATCGCGCGTGTGGTTGATCGGGTTGATCATGTGAAAGAGATCGAACGCCTCGTCGCCGTAACCCAGCCTCGCGAGCGCCATGATCGTCCACAGCGCCGCGTGGGTGTATTGCCCGCCGTTCTCTCGGATGCCAGGGATATAGCCCTTGATGTAGCCGGGATCGCGTGCGCCCCGGTCGAATGGCGGGGTGAGCAGCTGGATGATCTCTGCGTGCCGTCGAACGAGATGCGCGCGCACGGCGTCCATCGCCCGCTCCGCGCGTCGTGGTTGTGCGGCACCTGAGAGCACCGCCCACGACTGGCTGATCGAGTCGATCCGGCACTCGTCGTTGTCTGCCGAGCCGAGCGGCGTGCCGTCGTCGAAGTACGCGCGGCGGTACCAGGCGCCGTCCCAGGCCAATTCCAGGGCGTCGGCGAGACGGCGAGACTCGGCGCGATAGCGGGTGGCCAGGTCGGCGCGCCCATGCCGTTCGGCGATCCCGGCGAAGTCCGCCAGCACCGAGAAGAGGAACCAGCCGAGCCAGACGCTTTCGCCACGTCCTTCATGACCGACGTGGTTCATGCCGTCGTTCCAGTCGCCGGTGCCCATCAACGGCAGGCCGTGCGCGCCCACGGTCAGGCCGCGGTCGATGGCGCGCACGCAATGCTCGAAGAGCGTGGCTTTCGTCGCGGAGCGTGCCGGCAGTGCATAGACCTCGTGCTGATCGGCGGCGAGCACGGGCGCGTCGAGGAAGGGCACGATCTCGTCGAGCACCTGTTCGTCGCCGGTCGTGGTGACGTAGTGCGCCGCCACGTAGGGCAGCCACAACAGATCGTCGGAGCACCGCGTCCTGGTGCCACGGCCGCTCGGCGGATGCCACCAGTGCTGCACGTCGCCTTCCACGAACTGTCGGCTCGCGGCGAGCAGCAGATGCTCGCGGTACAAGTCGGTCCGGCTGAACGCGAGCGCCATCACGTCCTGCAGCTGATCGCGGAAGCCGAACGCACCGCCCGGTTGGTAGTAGCCAGTGCGGGCCCACAGCCGCGACGTGACGGTCTGATACAGCAACCACCGGTTGACGAGCAGATCGAACGAATCGTCCGGCGTCTGAACCGTGATGGCGCCGAGCAGATCGTCCCACAGGGCGCGCACACGTTCGCCGCCCTGCTCGATCGCGTCCGGATCTCCGCATCTCGCAATCAGTCCGCGCGCGTCTTCGATCGAGGGGCCTTCGCCGAGCAGGAACACGACGCGGCGGGCTTCGCCCGGCGCCAGTGTGAGCGGCACGTGCAGGGCCGCACAGGGATCGAGACCGGCTCCGACCTTGTTCGACAGCGTCTCCATCATCAACGCCGCCGGGACGGCGAGCGATCCGTTGCGGCCGATGAACTCGGTCCGATCCCCGGAAATCGAGCGGACCTGCTCGCTGCACCACGAAAAGGCCACGCGCCCCGTGATATCGGCATCGTACGAATTCTTTGCGGTGACCGCGCCCGTGGGCGCATCACGAGCGGTCACGACGGACCGCTGCCAGCCGATACGCGGCGGCCCGAGCAGCCACTCGTTGTATCCGAAGAGACTGAGCCGCTTTGCCGAATCGGTCGTGTTGGTCAGCGTCAGAACGGACGCTTTCACAGACGCGTCCGGGAATACCCAGACATCGAGCCGTTGATCGATTCCCACCCGGCCGTGCTCGAACGTTGTCACGCCTGCGCCATGCCGCACGATCCACGTGTCCTCGTCGCCGCGCGGCAGCGGCCCCGGTGTAGCGCCCCACACTTCGCCGTTGTCGTCATCTCGAACGTAGATCGCCTCCGACGTGGCATCCGTCACTGGATCATTGGCGAACGGCGTGAGCCGATGCTCGCGGCTGTTGATCGACCAGGTGAAGGCCGCTCCGGACGCCGTGACGAGCGTGCCGAACGTCGGATTGGTCAGCACGTTCGCCCACGGTGCCGGCGTCTCGGCGCCCCCCCGCAGCACAATCGTGTATTCGCGGCCGTTGTCGCTGAAACCGCCGAACCCGTTCGACATCTGCAGCGCCGGCAGCTCGCGTGCTGGCCCCGCGGCTTTTGCGGATCCCTTCTCGGTCGGCGGGGTTGCGAGCGGACGCGGCGTCGGCAACGGAGGCGACGGCCGGTCGAGTTGTTCGCCGAGCTCGCCGCGATTGCCGGCAAGTACCACTCGAGCCACCGATTCGAACAGCTGACGGTCGTCGACCGCCACTTCCTCCGATCGAAGCAGGAAGACACCACCCGGGCGATTGCGCCAGCCACTCCAGGAGCCGTTCGCGATCAGATCTCCAAGCGAGTGATGCATCTCGTCGAGATAGTCGGCGGGATGTTCGTTCAAAAGGACCAGGTCTGCCCGGAGCCCCTTGAGCCGCCAGTACTCTTGCGCCAGCAGTACCTGGCGCACGAGAGTGGCGTCGTCGGGCTCCATGACTTTCACGAGCACGATGGGCAGGTCGCCGGACACGCCGTACGGCCAGAGGGCCGCCTGCCCACGCCGATTGCGAGCGAGGGTATCCGACGAGGCGCGCAGCGATTCATCCAGGTAGAACGTCCTCGAGGCAAGGCGATCGTACTGCCGCGCCAGGTCGCTCGAAATGCCAAGATGGCGGAGGACCATCTGCGCGTGCGTGAACGCCATCGCGGTCGCTCGTGCCGTGGCATTCCGGTCGTGATAACGATGGGCGAGGGTGAGCGCCGTCTCACGCTGATCGGCGGCGCCGGTCGCATAGGAGATCCGCGCGAAGCCGCCGGGTTCCAGCCGCACGCGCTGCCGCAGGCTGACGATGGGATCCAGCACTGCGCCGGTCGTTCCCGTGAGTGCCCGGCCGTCGAGCGCCACGGGATTGGCTGGGGATCTGCCTCGTCCCAGGAAGCGGATGCGGCTCGTCTCCCACTCCGTGGGCGATTGACTGCGGCCGTCCACACTCAGCACGTGGAATGCCCAGGCGCCGGACTCACCCGTCGCTCGCGGACGCCGGCTGCAGAGGAGCGCCGCCGTGTCGGCCACGTACTCGGTCTGCACGAACAGCTTCCCGAATGCCGGATGCGCCACATCGTCTTCGAGACGGCCGAGGACGATCTCCGCGTAGCTCGTCACCTCGATCTCGCGCATGCGGTCGCTCCGGTTGGTCAGCGAAAGCCGCCGCACCTCCACGTCGTCTTCGGCCGAGACAACCACATCGAGCTGCACTTCGATGCCGTCGTCGAGGCGGCGGTACGTGGCCTTCTCGGACGAGAACGAGACCAGATATTCCTCCGGCTCTCGCCGGGTCGGCAGATAGGTGGGCGACCAGACCAGGCCCGATCGGACGTCGCGCAGGTAGATGAAATGCGCACCGGCATCGGTGGTGCGATCCTCGCGGGCGCGCGTGACCGCCAGGCCGCGCCAGAGGCTGTACCCGCCTCCACTGTTGGTGACAGCGGTCACATACGATCCGTTGGAGAGGAATTGTGCGTGCGGGTAGTACGTGTGCGGCGTTCTGAACCGCCGGGGCTGGATGCTCGGAGCGGTCCAGAGCGCACGGCTCTCGTCCGCTGGCCGCGGAGGTTCGGCCGCCGCCTGCAGCGGTACCCGTTCCTGGAGGAGCAGCTCAGTGGCCTGCACGCGCGAGTCGGCGTGAAAGCGTTCGACCATCACATCGTTGCAGAGGGCATTGGTGATGGAGAGCAGGATCATCCCCTGATGGTGGGCCATGAACGTACGCACGATGACCCCGTCGGACGCGACGGCGTCGGACGACTCGCCCGGTTCGAACGTCTTTCGCGGTGTGAAGTCGATGGATTCGTAGAAGCCGTACCGGCCTTCCGCGCCCGCCCGCGACAGCCGCACCAGGTTCTTGACGGCCGACTGCGGCCGGATGGGCAGCGTCAGCGCCGTGGCGTATGGCGCAACCACGAGATCGTCGGCAAGGCCCCGCTTCAATCCCAGGCCTGGCACGCCGAAGGCCTTGTACTGATAGTTGTCGGACCGATCGACCACGTTGTAGGCCGATTCGGAGATGCCCCAGGGCACGCCGCGCTGGTTGCCGTACTGGATCTGTCGTGCGACGACGCGGCGGTACGTGGTTTCGAGCAGTGTGCCCGGGAACGACCGCATCAACAGACACGGCATGAGGTACTCGAACATCGTGGCGCTCCACGACAGGAGCGTGGGCGCACCGCTGACGCTGACCGCCGACCGTCCGAGCCGGAACCAATGGCGCTGGGGAACGTCGCCGCGAGCGATCGCGAAGAAGCTCGCGAGCCTGGCTTCCGACGCGAGCAGGTCGTAGTACGAGGCGTCCACCCGACCGGGGCCTTCACTGTCAGCGAGACGGTAACCGATAGAAAAGAGCTGGCGGTTCGTGTCGTACAAGAACCCGAAGCGCATCTCGTCGGCAAACCGGCGGACGCGGGCGGCCAGCTCGTCGAGGCGCGCCCGGTCCTGATCCGAGCCGATCCGCTCCAGTCCGCACGCGAGCGTCACCAGCGATGCGACGAGATTGCCGCTGTCAACGGTGGACACGTAGTACGGACGCAGCGGCGCCAGTGATTCCGTGTCGTACCAATTGAGTAGATGTCCTTCGTGACGCTCGAGACCCTCGCACGTGTCCAGCGTGTGTTCGACGCGATCGGCCAGTTCCGTGGCGGTGATGAACTCGAGGTCGTGAGCCGCCAGCGTGGCCAGCAGTCCCATGCCGATGTTCGTCGGAGACGTGCGTCTCGCCACACGCGGCCCGGCCAACTCCTGGAAGTTGTCCGGCGGGAGCCAATGGTCGTCGGGTCCGACGAACGCGTCGAAGTAGTCCCAGGTCTTTCTCGCGAGCCGGCGCAGAAAGGCGCGATCGTCGGGCTTGAATTCGACCAGGCGCGGCAGGGGCGGCTGGCTGATCCAGTACGCGATGAGCGGGGCGACGGCCCACCCCAGAATGAAGGGGAGCGCGACGAGCCATGGTGCGCGAGGTGACGCTGCGACCGCGACGATGGCAAGCCCCGACGCCACGGGACTCGACACCATCTGACGCATAAAGGTGAGCTGCGGAGACTGACCACTGAGTCCGACAGCCGCGGCGGCCACGCTGGCAGCCGTCTCCCATTCGAGCAGCCGACGTTGCGTGAAGGCGAGGCGGACGAGCGTCAGGATGATCGCATGCACCATCTCCCAGGCGTGGAAGGGCAGGAGCATCACCGCGACGAGACCCTGTACGGCCGCAGTCCGCAGGTCTTCCCACAACCGGCGCAGGAACACACCGAGCGGTTGTCCGGACCAGGGCGCGTCGAGCACGCGGACCAGCGTCAGAAGGATCGGCGAGAACGCCACCGCGAGCGCCGCCAGCGTCCAGACCCAGGGGCGTCCAGGCAGCACCGTCCAGCCTGCGAAGAGAAATCCGAGCAGCGCGGGCGCGCTGAGGCTCCGGCGCAGGTTGTCGAAGATCTTCCAGCGGCTGATGAGCGGCAGGCGATTCCGCGCGACACCGTTTGCCGTCGGCACGAGCGGAAACAGCCACAAGAGGATTTGCCAGTCGCCCCGCACCCACCGGCGCTGCCGGCGCACATGGGCCAGCACCGTCGCGGGATAGTCGTCGACGACCTCGACGTCGCTGACCAGTGCGGCTCGCGCGTGCAACCCCTCGAACAGATCGTGAGACAACAGGGCGTTCTCGGGCACGCGCCCTTCGAGCGTGGATCTGAACGAGTCCACGTGATACAGGCCCTTGCCCGCGTAGATGCCCTCACGGAACAGATCCTGGTACACGTCCGACACAGCCGTCGTGTACGGATCCACACCCGTGTGACCCGAGTACACACGAGCGAAGAGCGAACCCGCCGCGCTGGCCAGCGTCACGCTGACGCGCGGCTGGAGGATGCCATAGCCGTCTACGACTCGACGGAGCGAGCGATCGACGCGCGGGTGATTGAGCGGGTGAAGAATGATGCCGATCAACGATCGGGCGGCGTCGCGCGGCAGCCGCGTGTCGCTGTCGAGCGTGATGCAGTAGCGCACCTCCGGCAGGATCGACAGGTCGCCAACGACGTGGCGAAAGCTGGTGTCACCGGCGTTTCGAAGCAGTCGGTTGAATTCCTCGATTTTGCCGCGCTTCCGCTCCCAGCCCATCCAGCGGAATTCCTGGGGATTCCACCGGCGTTCACGATGGAACAGGTAGAAGCGATCGTGACCGCCGTCGCCGTGGCGGCGATTGAGCTGCTCGATGCCCGTGCGCGCAGCCGCGATGATCTCGTCGTCGCCAGGCAAGTGCTCCGCAGCCGCATCCGGGAAGTCGCTGAGGGCCGCGAAATGTACGTGTGGATCGAGGTTCCCTAACGCCTGCACCTCCAGGTGCGCGAGCAGCTCCCGCACGGCGTCGACGCTCCCGAACAGCGTCGGCACAATGACCATCGTCCGGGCATGTGCCGGGACGCCTCCTTCCAGCTCGAGCCTGGGCAGCCGGCGCGGCACGATCAACCGGCTCACGATCCGTTGCGCGATGGCTGTCGCCAGATCGCATGCGGGCAGCAGGGCGATGAGGGCAGCCCATCCGGCGAGCGCCGGCACTCCCGTGGCTCCGCGCGCGTACGCGGCGGCGAGCGCCGCGAACGCGATGGTCATCAGGACAATCGGGCCGAGATAGACGAGGGTCGGCCGGCGAAAGAACGCGCGCGTCAGCCGGCGCCGCAGACCGAGCCGATACGACAGCAGGCGCTCGAGGTCAAGGCGTCCGCCGCCGATCAGGTAGTACCCGACATGTGCCTCGCGATCGTCGTCGCGCGAGGGTGTGGCGGCCCGTGCGATGTCTACGCTTTGTTGGGCGACGTGGTTCTGATCTTCGCCGGTGCCATCGGCCAGCGCCTCGACCGCCTGTCGATAGCGATCACGACTCGGAAAATCCATCCGCGCATACACACCCACCGGATCGTGTCGAAGGATGTCCTCGACCTGACTGACGCTCTCGAAGAACCGGCTCCAGTCGTGCGACGCGCAGAAGCGCAGGCTCGTGATGGCATTGGCCATCGAGACCTGATCCGCCGCCGCGCGCTGACCCTCGTCGCGGATCGTGTCTTCGGGTGACAGGCCCTGCGCGGACAGGCGCGCCTCGAGCGCCGCGCGCACGCCGGCGGCGTGCGGACCGAACTCGCGAATGCGCTGCAGCAGTCGCACCAGGAACGCCAGCGGCGGGTGCTCCTCGACGGGCGGAACTTCGGCGCTGTCGGATCGCTCGAATGAGGCGAGATAGGCGTCCGCGCGAGCCACGGCGGCACGCGCCTCGAGCAGACCCTGCGAGACGTCCGCGAGGTGCGAGACGAGGGCAGCTTTGACGATGCTCGGCAGCGCCCAGAGCTCGCCGATCGTCAGTGGCGCGGCAGATTGGAAAGCCAGGAGAAAGCCGCGGAGCCGTTCGGCATCGAGCCGTGCGTCGCTGTACTCGATGAGCGCGCGGGCCAGAAGCTCGACCCGCGGACGTCCGCGCCCGACCGAACGAGGAGGACGGGGCAGCCGCCGGTAGTAACCGCGCGGCAGATCGTTCTGCACGCTCACGATCTCGTTCGAGATCAGGTGAAAGTTGTCGAGCAGCCACTCCGCCGCCGGCGGAACGGCCTCGCCGCGATGCACGTCCTCCGCAGCCGCCCGGTAGGCGGCGTTGAGAATGTCTGCGTCGCGATCGAGCTGGGCGAGATGCGTGGCTCGCTGCCACCACGGGCCGACGGGAGTCAGCGGCCTCAGCGTCGCGGCGAGCTGCCGGGCCGCACCGTGCAGGCGGTTGGCGTCCAGAAACTCACCGCGCATCGCAGTCCCGGCCGTCGTTCGGTTCGGCTCGAAGGCCGTCAGCTGTCGTTACGGAGTTCAGCGGAATATAGGAAGACTGTGGTTTGTCAAAAAGGCAGAGGTGTGTACGCAGCGCGATCCATCGCATGAGGGGATTGTCGCTTATTGACCTGCTCCATCGCTGCTTTTCGCAAGAGCTGTACCTTATCTACAGATCAGGTGGATCAGCGGCTCGCCGGCGGGACGACCCCGTTCATGCGCAGATAAATCACGAGCTGACCGTAGTGATCGGATGCGTGCCAGATTGCGAGCGTGGTGAGCCCGAGACGCGTGCTCGGGCCGCCATACCGGCCGTCAGCCGGATCGAGTGCGTTCGCCGGCGTCAGCCGCGTCAGCACCGTCCTGCCGTACTCGAACGACGAGCGCAGATACGCGACGAGCTCGTCTTTGGTGTGCGCGGGATCTGGCCCGCCAGTCTCGCAGGCGTCGGGCGGCGTCTTGCCCTCGATTTCGTTGAAGAACGCCACGTTCGCGCACGCGACGTGCTTCACCTGCTGCGCGAACGTCCGCGCGTTGGTGAACGCGCCGTCCTTTGGCGCGAAGTCGTATTTGTCGGCCGGCATCGCCTCGGCGGCCGACACGAACGACTGCTGGATCATTTCCCACCAGGGTTCGATCGTGGAGGCCAGCGTCACTGTGGAACCGCTGCCGGCCGCCTGTCCTGAGGCAAATGGAAGGCCGCTCGAGCGTGCTCCCGTCAACACAACCGCGGCAATCGTCAGAGCCATCCACATGGCATCAATCCTTTCACGCCCGCTCGGAGAGTACGATGAGATGCGGAGCGCGCAGCGTGAAGGGCCGGGCGTCGATATCACCAAACGCTGCGACGACGATGAAGCCTGCCGCTTCGAGCATCCGGCGAATCTCCGCCGCTGAGTGTACCCACTGGTGAATCGGCTTGACTTCCTTCTGCTCGCCGCGCGCGAAGGTGTAGGTGATGTCCATCCGACCGTCGAGCGCGTCATACGTGTTCGAGCTGTGGAAGTCTATGTCCCCGATGCGCAGTGATCGCTCCGGTTGCAGCACGGGGAGCAGCGACTCGGACACCGCGCCGCTCTCGAGGATGAACCGTCCCCCGGGAACAAGGGCGGCCCGGACTGCCCTGAGAAACACGTTGCACTGGTCGTAGTTGAAGTACGCGAAGCTGTTCCCCCAGCAGTACGCGGCGTCGAATTGCGACGCCCAGTCGAGCGCACGCATGTCGCTCAACACCCACTCGACCTGAGGTCCGGCGGCTTTTGCGTGCGACAGCAGGTCGGCCGAGAGATCGACGCCTGTCATCCGCATGCCTCTCTTCGAGAGCGCGATGGCGTGCCGCCCGCTGCCGCACGGCACGTCGAGGACTCGCTGACCCGGTCTGAGTGCCAGATGGCGCTCCAGGAATTCGGCCTCCTGCATCGTCTGCTCGGGGGTGATGGCACCCCGCCACAGGTCCGCGGCGAGGCCCTCGAAGAAGGTTTGGAACCAGTCAGGATTCACACTCAGACCCTTTACGTGTGCCACTGCTAAACGCAAGCGAACGAAAGCAACCAGAAGTCTACGTAAGGTGTATTATGTCGCGCACATAAAGAAGCTTCGCGTGCAAGAGGGGGACAGGCTCTACCGACTTCCTACTCACTTCGACTGGAGGGGTGTCAATGCTTGGTGCACGAAAGTGGAGTGTTTCGCTGGCCTGCGTGTTACTGGCCGCGGTCGTCCTGGTCCTGGCCGTTCCCCACAGTGGCATGGCACAGGTCCTCTATGGATCGATCATAGGCGACCTCAAAGACAGCACGGGCGCATCACTGCCGGGCGCCAATATCGTCATCACCAACAAGGGCACGGGTCTGACGCGTGAGACCGTGAGTGACGAGACCGGTCACTACAATCTCCCGGACCTGCCCGCCGGCACGTACACCATCAAGGTGAGCCAGCAAGGCTTCAAGGCCTTCGAGCAAACGGCGGTCACCGTCAGCGCCAATAGCGTCAGTCGTGTGGACGTCACGCTCGAAGTTGGCAACATCGGCGAGACCGTCACTGTGAACGCGGAGCCACCGAAGCTGCAGACCGACACCGCCGAGGTGCACGAGAACCTCGAGGCGAAAGAACTGGTGAATGCGCCGGTGCCGCTAGGCCGCAACTACCAGCAGATGTACCGCGTGCTGCCGGGCTTTGCGCCCCCCATCAACTCGCACTCCGTACCGAGCAATCCGTCGCGTTCGCTGGAGTTCACGGTCAACGGGACGAGCGACGACCAGAACAACACGCGCATCGACGGCGTCAGCACAGCAAACGTTCAGCTGCCGCACGTCGCCTCGTACGTGCCCACGCTCGAGGCGATCGACGAGGTCAACGTCGTGACGAGCAGCATGAGCGCCGAGCAGGGGCTGGCTGGCGGAGCCGCGATCAACGTGCGGACCAAGAGCGGCAGCAATGCCTACCACGGGTCCGGCTTCGAGTACTTCACCAACCAGGACCTGAAGGCCTGGCCGATGCGGTTCGGCGACGCCGCCTTGAACACCGGCCCGAAGCCGGAGGCCAGCTACAACCAGTACGGCGGGACGGTTGGCGGGAAGGTCATCGAGAACAAGGTGTTCTTCTTCGTCAGCTACGAAGGCACGAGGGACCACCGGGTCGTTGACCGGACGGACACCATACCGACGCCAGCGATGCTGCGAGGCGACTTTCAGTCGTCAGAGTCGCCGATCTACGATCCGCTCTCCGGGAAGGCGGACGGCAGCGGACGGACGCAGTTCCAGGTGTTCCCTGGCGACCCGAACTACTCGCTGTGCGACACCGCGACCAATCCGCAGTGCCTCAACATCATTCCCGCGGCACGGATGAATCCGATCGCGCAGGAGATTGCGAGCCACATTCCCGCCAACAACATCGACCGGGAGAGCCGCAACTGGTTCTCCCAGGCCCCGTACAAGTTCGACCGGCAACAGGTGGACACGAAGGTCGACTACAACGTGAATCCCAAGTTCAACCTGGCCGGTACGTTCGGTGTGCTCCATTGGAAGACGTCGGTGCCCACGATATTCGGTGACGAGGCGATAGGGCGGCCCATTGGCGGCAGCAGCAACCCCGGTCACGGTCACGGCAACATCTACCGGACCACCATCATGGGCACCTATATCTTCAGCCCGACGTTCCTGATGGACGCGCACTTTGGCTATGCGAAGCAGGTGACGAACTCGGAGCAGCCTGGCCTGGGCACGAACGTCGGGAGCGACGTGCTGGGCATTCCGGGCACCAACGGCTCGAGACTCTTCGAAAGCGGCTGGCCCACGTTCGAGTTCGAGGATTTCGCCACGGTCGGCGTGAACGAGAACTTCATGCCGTACTTCCGGCACGATCCGCAGTCCCAGTACGTCGTGAACTTCAACTGGCTGAAGAACAAACACAGCATCCGGTTCGGCGCCGACTTCTATCGCGCGGGGCTGAACCATGCGCAGGCGGAGTTCATCACCGGCGGCTTCGGCGCGCAGGGTGGCTTCGGGTTCGATCGCGGGATCACGGAGCGGTGCGAGGTCATCGATGCCGCGTCGGGCAACTGCCAGCAGACCTCCGACGGCTCCCGCTCGAACAGCGCGGCAGCGTTCGTGCTCGGCCTGGCCGCCCGAGCCGGCAGAACGCTGCAGGTGCCGGACGAGTACTCGGTGCGATCGAAGCCCTTCAGCTTCTACGTCCGCGATCGCTGGACCGTCGGCGACAACCTGACGCTCGACTATGGCACGCGCTGGGAATACTTCCCGATCCCAACGCGGCCGGATCGCGGCATCGAGCGCTACGATCCGACGACCAACAAGGTGCTGCTCTGTGGCGTCGGCAACGTGCCCAAGGACTGCGGCATCAAGGCGAGCAAGACGCTCTTCGCCCCGCGTCTCGGTGCGGCGTATCGCCTCCACGACACGTGGGTCCTCCGCGCTGGTTGGGGCCTGACCAACGACCCGTATTACGGGATCGAGATCGTTCGGGCGAACTATCCGATCCTGACGCAGCTCAATCTCGAATCACCAGACGGCCTGACGCCGATCGCATCGCTGAGCACAGGACTCCCGGCGATTACCGTGCCCGATCCGGGCAACGGTATCATCGACATCCCGAGCAACTACGCGTGGGCCGGCTACCCGAAGGATCTGGATCGCGGGTACATCCAGTCGTGGAACATCACGGTTCAGCGTGAGCTGCCCTGGAAGTTCACCGGCCAGATCGGGTACGTGGGCACGCACACCACGCGGCAGCTCGGGATCAGAGATATCAACGCCGGCCAGATCATCGGTGCCGGCGAGGAGGGCAAGCCGCTGCAGGCCGCCTACGGCCGCACCGCGACCACCTACTTCCTGCAACCCGTCGGATCGCAGCAGTATCATTCGATGCAAGCGCAGCTGCACCGGCGATTCTCCGACGGCCTCAGCCTGAACGTGAACTACACGCTCGCAAAAGGCAAGAGCGACAACGAGAACAGCTCGTTCACGCCGGCCGTCCAGGCGCTGGCGTATTCGAGCCGTAACTATGCGCTCATCAGCACCGACCGCACCCACAACCTGGGTATCACCAACTCGTGGGAGCTCCCGTTCGGTCCCGAACGGCGCTGGTTACACGACGGCGGCGTGTTGTCGTACATCGTCGGTGGATGGCAGGTGAACAACACGTTCAGCATGATCAGCGGTCCACCCTTCTCGGTGTTCGCCGACGATACGTCGCTGAACTTGCCGGGCAGCACACAAACTGCGGACCAGGTGAAGCCCGTCGTCAAGCTCGGTGGGGTCGGCAGCGACCACCCGTACTACGATCCGTCGTCGTTCGCCGAGGTGAACGAAGCCCGGTTCGGCAACACCGGCTACAACATCCTGCGCGCGCCTGGCGTGTTCAACTGGGACTTCGGTCTCACGCGTGAGTTCCCGATCCACGGCGACACGAAGCTGCAGTTCAGGATGGAAGCGTTCAACTTCACGAACCACCCGCACCTCGGGATTCCCGACAACAACGTCGGCGACGGTTCGGATTTCATGACGATCACCGGCGTGCAGGATCTTGCCCGGGAAGGGATCGACGAGCGGCAGTTCCGACTCGGATTCCGGCTGGTGTTCTAAACAACAAAGGGCGCGGGGTGACGATCACTCCGCGCCCTTCTCGGTCTTCAGTCTTCGGTCTTCAGTCTTCAGTCTTCAGGCGACCGATGTGGGGCCGGGGTCACTCTTCATTCACGAGTGCACCCCGGCCTGATTTCGGATGGAACTACGCGATCGTGACTTCCTGGCACAGATAGACGTCCTGGATCGCCTGCAGCAGCCCCGCACCTTCCTTCATCGGCCGCTGGAACGCCTTCCTGCCCGAGATCAACCCGGCTCCGCCAGCTCGCTTGTTGATCACGGCCGTTTTCACCGCTTCCGCCAGATCGCTCTCGCCGCTCGACGCGCCGCCCGAGTTGATCAGACTGACGCGGCCCATGTAGCAGTTCGCCACCTGGTAGCGGGTGAGATCGATCGGGTTGTCGCTCGTCAGCTCCGTGTAGATCTTCTTGTTCGTCTTGCCGTACGGGTTGTCCTTCGTGTTGAGCGCGTTGAACCCGCCGTTGTTCTCCGGCATCTTCTGCTTGATGATGTCGGCCTCGATCGTCACGCCCAGGTGATTGGCCTGACCGGTCAGGTCCGCCGAGACGTGGTAATCCACGCCGCCCACCTTGAACGCGGGATTCCGCAGGTAGCACCACAGCACCGTGGCCAGGCCGAGCTCGTGAGCGGCTGAAAAGGCCTGCGCCACTTCGACGATCTGCCGGCCTGATTCCGGCGATCCGAAGTAGATCGTCGCGCCCACCGCCACCGCGCCCTGATCGCGCGCGGTCTTCAGTGTCCCGAACATGATCTGATCGAACTTGTTCGGATAGGTGAGGAACTCGTTGTGGTTGATCTTCACCAGGAACGGGATCCTGTGCGCGTACTTTCGGGCCGACATGCCGAGCACGCCGAACGTGGACGCGACAGCATTACACCCGCCTTCGATCGCGAGCTTTACGATGTTCTCTGGATCGAAATAGTCCGGATTCGGCGCGAACGACGCGCCCGCCGAATGCTCGATGCCCTGGTCCACCGGCAGGATCGACAGATAGCCCGTATTGGCCAGCCGGCCCGTCCCGAACAGTGTCTGCAGGTTGCGCAAGACCTGATTCGACCGGTCGGACTGCTGCCAGACGCGGTCCACGAAATCGGGGCCAGGCAGGTGCAGCCGGTCCTTCGGAATCGTGGTCGAACGATGCTCGAGCAACGGCGCAGCCTGTGCGCCCAGCAGCTCGCTAACGCGATCGATAGTCTTCCCCATTTGCCCGATCATGACTGTCTTCCTTTCTTTCCCCAGACCAGATGAGTGCTAGAAGTCGAGTACCGATGGCCTGCGCTTAACGCTTAACTTAGCCTTTCGCGCGTAGCCCTCGGCCTTCGGCCTAGTACAGGAACATCGGCTTGCCGAGAATATGACTGACCTTCGGCCGGTACTGATCCGTGTCGTAGAGCTCGCCGACGTCGACGCGCTTCAGCCCCTGCATGCAGGTGTCCACGGGCACGGTGGTGTACTGCCCGGCCTGGAGCGCCACCATCCGTCCGCTGTGCCCCTGCCGCAGTTGATCCACGGCGAGGTTCCCGTATGAGATCGCCACCATGCGATCCAGTGAATCGGGCGCGCCGGCCCGCATCAGATACGCGAGCTGCTGGTAGACGATGTCTTCGCCGGTGAGCTGCTTGAGGGCGGTGCCGGCGATCTGACCGATCCCGCCAAGCTTCTTGTGGCCGTAGGCGTCTTCCTGCCCGTACTCGACGACCTGGCCGCCGATCATCGATGCGCCTTCCGAGATTGCGACGATCGCGTAGTTGCTTGGATTCCGCTTCTTGTCTTCCTTGATGAATTCGGCAAGACGCTCGATGTCGAACGGCACCTCCGAAATAATGGCGCGATCCGCATCGGCCAGATAGGCTGAAATCAGTGCCGTCTCACCCGAGTTGCGCCCGAAGAGCTCGACGACCGCGATCCGCTCGTGCGAACCCGCAGGGGTGCGCAGCGCATTGATCGACTCGACGCTGCGCGTCACGGCCGTAGAGAACCCGATGCAGTAGTCGGTGCCGAAGACGTCGTTGTCCATCGTCTTCGGGATGGCGATGACCCGCACGCCTTCCTGATACAGGCGCACCGCGAACGACAGCGTGTCGTCGCCGCCGATGGGGACCATCGCATCGATGCCGAGATGCTCGAGCACCTTCAGCACGTGCGGCGTGCAGTCCGCAGACTTTTTGTCCGCGGGAATCGGATACGAGGACTTCAGGAAGGCCGGCATCGCGTGTTCCCGGACCTTCGCCGGATTGGTGCGCGACGTGTGAAGGTGCGTGCCGCCGTACCGGTCGATAGTCCGCACGTCCTGACTCGTCAGGCGTTCGACGCACTCGGCGCTCTGTGTGGGGTCGTCCAGGTTGTAATTGAGCAGCCCGCCCCACCCGCGCCGAATCCCGTAGACTTCCATCCCGGCGTCTTCCGCCCGATTGACGACAGTCTTGATACAGGGATTCAGGCCGGGCACGTCGCCGCCGCCGGTCAGAATGCCAATCCGCATGCCTGCTGTGCCTCCTTGCGCGTAGAGAGGGTCCACGCGAGCCCGAACCTCTAGTTTTTCACAAGGAAGCCCGAATCGCCAGTTTCAGCGGCGGGCGAGGCGGATGATGGTCACATCGTCTTCGATGAGAGCGGGCTCGCACAGGGCACGGATCCCGGACACGGACAGATCGGGCTGACGGGCCACCGTCGCTGCCAGGCGCGCGTCGGGATCGTCCGCCCGGATGGTGTCGGTGAGGCCGTCGGGGGTGATGCCGTCAGGAGGGGTCCTGCTGGTTGTGGCCGGCATTCACGAACGTGAGCGTTCCAGACTCATGGTCCAGGACGATGGAGATCGCCGTTGCAAAGCGATCGCAGCCCGCGCAGCGTCATAGGAAGTCAGGCAGTTCGTAGTCCGTAGTCGTTCGCATTGTTCGTGGGTACGCGCTACGAACTACGAACTACGAACTACGAACTACGAACTACAAACCTACAACTCAGTGGTGCCCGCTTGCTCCGCCTTCTTCTTCAGACTCCGCCCCAGGGCGGCGGCGACGACAAGCCAGATGCAGCTCAACACGATGTTCACCCCAGCGAACATCGGTACCGTGAACGCGAGCAACTCCCCCGTGTAGACGACGGCGGCCTGCAGGACGTCTCCGGCACGAACGACGAATGAATCCACCGCCTGTTTGGCCTTGTATTTCGCTTCGCGGCTGGTGGGCAGCCAGAGCGCCTGCTTGGTCGTGTTGCCGAGCGAATAATCGAGGCTGTTGTCCACGACCTTGAACACGTTCATCGCGCCGAGCGAGGGCGACCCCAGCATGTAGATGTAGCCGGTCAGGGCGGCGATCGGGTGGATGAACAGCGCGCGTCCGACGCCGAGGAACTTGAAGATGCGGGACACCGCGAACATCTGGAGGAGGAAGCCGACCAGATTGACGGTGCTGAAGAATCGGCTGTACGTCGCGCCAATGAACTGCTGGCGCGCGACTTCGCTCTCCGGCCCGGCACCATACGTGGCCTTGGCGGTCTCGACGACGTAGCGGCCGAACAGATATTCGCCGGAGGTGTTCACGATGTTCAGCACGAGGACGAGGGCCGCGATGAGGAGGAGGTATCGATCCCGGAACAGCAGTGTGAAGCCATTCGGGCCGGCGAGCGGTTCGTCCTTCTTGGGCGGTTCCGCCTTCGCGGCGGCCATGGGCCGGGCGCTGACGCGATCGATGATCGTCACGAGGGCGGCGCAGCCTGTGAGGATGACACTGGCCGCGATGAGCAGCCGCGTCGGGCCGAACCGCTCCATGACGGTCCCTGCCTGAATGGAACCGACCCAGGCGCCAAGACTGCTGCCGACGCCGATGAGCGGAAAGAGCCGCTTGCCCTGTTCCTGAGTGTAAAGGTCGTTGGCAAACGCCCAGAAC
>JBKPMA010000368.1:0-10125 GCA_046731935.1 Acidobacteriota bacterium | reverse complement strand
CGAGCACGTTCGATTCGACTGACAAGATCCTTTCAGACCTCAGCCTCGCGCGAGGTGTCGCGTATCTCTCGCTCGGCGCCGGCGCTGGCGACGTAGTAGTGATCGAGGTTGAGCGGGGCGACGGCGTGCGAACCCAGCCCGAAGAGCGTCGCGACCTGATCGTCGGTGTGCTGCACGAACGTGCGTACCGCCACTATCGAGTTCTTGGTCAGATCGCGCTCCACCGCTAACTGATACGTGTCGGTGCGCTCCGGCGTGAACTCGGTGCCGATGAGCGGCGCGAACGTGCGCTGCGGCGGCAGCCACTCATTCGATGCGGTACTCGGTACGAACTCCTCTGCGCCGGGCGCTTCGGATCGCCGCGAGGCGCTCATCATCACGCGCGTCCCGTGGCTCGGCTGCAGATTGACCTGCAGACGCGGGCTGAACAGGGCCTTTTCGATGTAGCCGTAGCTCGCATAACGAGCGCCGTAAATGACAGACACGCTGCGCGCGATCGTCCAGGTGTCGAAGGCATACACGGCACCGGCATTCCGGGTGCCGTCTGACACGGCGGAAATCGAGGCCGGGTTGGTGCCCGAGTACCGCTGGGCGGCCAACGTCATGCCCGCTTCGTACCGGTGCCGGGTCGGTGCACGCGCGATGAACGATCCCGCCAGCATCCACGACGAGAGGTCGCCTTGCGTCAGCGCGGCGCGTGCACTCCAATCGCCCCGGCTGCCAGCGCCGGCGCCGAGCGAGAGATACGCGACACCTCGCGCGAGGCTGAGGTCTGAAAGGATCTTGTCAGTCGAATCGAACGTGCTCGTCGTGAGCAGGTTCACTTGCCCGGTGAGCGGCGCTTCGTTGAAGAGCGACGCGGCCGCCCGTACAGGCGCGGTCATCGCACGCCCGAAGAAGGCCCCGACGCCGTCTTCGTAGTTGCCGTCTTCCGCCAGATGCACCTGATCGACCGCGTCCTTGAGGACGCTGCGTCGAAGGTGGCGCAGCCGCCACGCGACTTCACTCTGATCGATCTCGTCGTCTTGATCATCGGCCGTGGTGGTCGCGTCGACGCCCGTCGTACTCGCCGGCAGGAACCCTGCGGCCATGATTCCAGGCGTCTCGCCCTTCGTGGCGACCGCACGATCGAGCGCGAGCGGTGTGAGCACCACGCTGTGCGCGGTGATGTGTCCCGGCGTGACGCGCAGCACGAGACTGTTCGCGACGGTGAAACCCGTGCGATGCACGCGCACCAGATAATCGCCTGCGGGCAGTGCGACGATCGTGCAGCGGCCGTTCGAATCGGTCGTGCCTGTGGCAGTGCGTCCGCCAACTGCCGACACGATCGCGCCCGCCACGGGGGAACCCTTGGCGTCGCGCACTAGACTCGAGATGGAGCCGACATTCGAGATGCCGATCTCGCGTGTCGCGGGCCGGAAGTTCGCGCTGGCCGACGACGTGGGCTGGGCGTCGGCACGCACCCCTCCCATCAGTCCGACCACCGCCGCCGCGACGACGACTCCGTATCGTGTGGCCATAGGCGTTTGCTCCGCGCAACCCGCTCGAAAGACTCGAACGGTGCCGCAGCCCCGCGTCTCTAGCTTGTCACCGTGAAGGTGACATCCCGCTTTATCGTCTTGCTCGACGTCTTGTCTGTCAGCTCGATCTCCAGCCGGTAGTCCCCCTCGGGGAAACTCGTGAGCGGCACCGCCAGACTGCCCGGTAACTGGTGGCCCGCCGCGAGGTCGAATGATGGCGGCAGCGTCTGCGCGTTCAGCGCCTGTGGATCCGTCTTGTTGAAGTACGTCTCCTTGTCGCCGCTCTTCTGATAGAACTTGAAATCGATGTTGACATCCGGCTTCTTCGTGGTCGCGTCGAGGCCGGCCCCGTAGATCCAGAACACGACGTTCAGCTCATCTTTCTTGCTGAACTTCGGCTCGGCCGCCGGCGTGATCTTCATCTGACCGAACGTGTACGGATTCTCAGCCTGCCGGTCACTCGCGAGCGGCGTCTGCAGCACGTCCACCTTCTGCGCCACGATCACACTGCTCGTCGTCAATTCGCCATTGCCGAGATCGGGAACCGAAATCGTCTGCTTGATCGCGCCCGCCTTGGCAGTCGCGGCCGGCGCCGCGGCAGTGCTCGCCGTATCCGGTGTCGCGGCAGGTGCCGCAGGTGTAGCCGGCGCGGCAGCCGAACCCGCCCCCTGACTCGCCGAACCCGCCGGCTGACTCGGCGCTCCGTGCTCGCGGACCGCGAGATAGACGTCGTAGTCACCAGGGGGCACCGCGAACGCACGACTGACACGCACGGGCTGTGTCGCAGACGCGGCCGCCGTCGCTGCCGCCGGCGCCGGCGTGTCGATCAAATAGAGATTCTCGAATGCATACGACGACTGGGCCGTGACAAGCGGCGCCTTGTCCTTGTCTTTCTTGTTGTCTTTCTCGGGCTTCGCAGGCGCAGGCGGAGGCCCGGCGTCGGCGCCCTTCTTCACGACCCGCAAGTACAGCGAGAGCCCGGACGTCGTCAATGCGCCGGGCTCAATCGCAATCGTGAAGGGCACGTAGGTCTTGTCAGCCTGCGCCTTGATGTAGTCCTGATGTTCCCACTTGATCGGCAGCGTGGCGGCGGCGGGCTTTCCCGTGGCGAGATCGTCGACGAGCGAGATCGTGGCTTGAGCGTCGGCGCGCTGCGTCTGATCCGATTTCTCTGCTGGCTTGGCCTGGGCGATCAACGACTCGGCGCCGGCCATCGAAAGGGCCGCGACGACGAGGAGCCCGGTCGCGACGAGCCGGGCATGATAAGAGACGCGCATAAAGACAGTTTCCCCTGGTAACGTACAGGTGGTTGATCATAGGCCCCGGCCGACGGGCAAGTCAAACCAGTAAATACGGTTACTGGGCCTTCAGACCGGCCGACCCTGACCCCGGCGGCGGCGGGCCTGCGTGCTATGATCGCGGCTGCCGCGGGGTTGGTCCGCAGGGCGTTCGGCGAGGCGCCACTCGAGGCGCCGCCCGGCTCCCGGACCGCAGGCCGCGCGCCTCCTCGACCGCAAGCCGCGGTCCGTCGGCCGCCCGGGGCAGCTGACCTCCGCCGTAGGCCGCCTATGGACGACGTCCTTGTCATCGTGCTCGCCGGTGGTGTGGGCGAGCGGCTCTACCCGCTAACGAAAGATCGTGCCAAGCCGGCCGTCTACTTCGGCGGTCAATACCGCATCATCGATTTCGCGCTCAGCAACTGTATCAATTCGGGCCTGCGCCGCATCTTCATCGCAACGCAGTACAAGTCGCTGTCGCTGAACCGGCACATCCGCATGGGGTGGAACATCGTGTCGGAAGAGCTCGGCGAGTTCATCGAGATCCTTCCGCCTCAGAAGCGGGTCGGCGAGCACTGGTACCTCGGCACGGCGGACGCCGTCTATCAGAACCTGTATTCCATCCAGCGCGAAAGTCCCCGCCACGTCATAGTGCTGTCCGGCGATCACGTCTACAAGATGGATTACGCCAAGATGCTGCGCTTCCATCGCGAGCGCGGCGCCTCGGCCACCCTGGCCACGATCGAAGTGTCGGTGCCTGACGCCAGCCGGTTCGGCGTCATCGAGGTCAACGAGCGGGAACAGGTCATCGGATTCGAAGAAAAGCCGGCCGGACCGCGGACGGTGCCTGGCAGCCCCGATCTCGCGCTGGCCTCGATGGGCGTGTACATCTTCGAGACCGATACGCTCATCCAGGCGCTCGAAGCCGATGCCGTCGAAGAGACCAGCCACGACTTCGGCAAGAACATCCTGCCGCGGCTGATCGGGCACGCGCCCGTGTACTCGTATCGCTTCTACGACGAGAACAAGAAGGCCGCCAAATACTGGCGCGACATCGGCACCATCGACGCGTACTTCGAAGCGAACATGGATCTCTGTCAGGTCAATCCCGAGTTCAACCTGTACGATCCGGAGTGGCCGATGCGGACGCACCAGCCGCAGGCTCCGCCCGCCAAGTTCGTGTTCGCGGAGGAGGGCCGCCGCTGCGGCCAGGCGCTCGATTCGATCGTGTCGCCGGGGTGCATCATCTCGGGCAGCCGCATTCAGGGCAGCGTGCTCTGTCCCAACGTCAGGGTGCACAGCTTCTGCACGATCGAGCAGTCGATCCTGATGCCAGGCGTGCGCGTCGGGCGGCACGCGAAGATCCGGCGGGCCATCATCGACCGCGACGTGCTGATTCCGCGCGGCGCAGTCATCGGCTACAACGCCGAGGAAGATCGACGCCGGCATGTCGTGAGCGACAGCGGCATCGTTGTCGTGACGCTGGAGGACGAGCCGCTCATCGGACAGATTGAGGACGACCGGCTCGCCAGCGAGTCGGATGCCGATCGGCGCGGATGATTCACAGAGACAGCACGCGCCGCATTCGATACGCCGCATTCATCACTTCAATTCCGAACTCCGCATTCCGAATTCCGAATTCCCTTTTGGAGGTGTCATGACGATCAAGAGTGTCCACGCGCGCGAGATTCTCGACTCGCGCGGTAATCCCACCATCGAAGTCGAGGTGACCCTCGGCAGCGGCGCATTCGGCCGGGCGGCGGTGCCGTCGGGCGCGTCCACTGGCGAGCGCGAGGCACTCGAGCTGCGGGACGGTGACAAGAGCCGCTACCTCGGAAAGGGCGTGCGGAAGGCGGTTGGCCACGTCAACGGTGAGCTGGCCGGCGCGCTCGCCGGCGCGAATCTCGATCAGCGCGCGCTCGACGACAAGATGATTGCGCTCGACGGGACGCCAACGAAGAGCCGGCTCGGCGCCAACGCGCTCCTCGGCGTCTCGATGGCCTTCGCACGTGCGTCAGCGGCGGAGGCCAACCGGCCGCTTTATACCCACCTGGCATCGCTCGACGCGCGCTGGGCGTCCACGCCGCGCACGTTGCCTGTGCCGATGATGAACATCCTGAACGGCGGCGCGCACGCCGACTCCAACGTGGACGTGCAGGAATTCATGGTGATGCCCGCCGGCCTCGCCACCTTCAGCGACGCTGTGCGCGCGGGCGCCGAGATCTTCCATGCGCTCCGGAGCATCCTGAAGGGCCGCGGACTCTCGACCGGTGTCGGCGACGAGGGCGGTTTCGCACCCAGCCTCAAGGCAAACCGCGAGGCACTCGACGTCGTGCTGGAAGCGATCGGCAAGGCGGGTTACAAGGCGGGATCCGAGGTGTACATTGCGCTCGACGTCGCGTCGAGCGAGCTGTGGTCGAACGGCACCTACGTCTTCAAGAAGTCAGGCGAGCCTACGCGAACACCGCAGCAGATAGTCGAGATGTACCAGGATTGGGTGAAGCAGTACCCGATTGTCTCTATCGAAGACGGCAACGCCGAGAACGACTGGCCGGGATGGAAGGTCGCGACGACGGCGCTCGGCGGTCAGCTGCAGCTCGTCGGCGACGATCTCTTCGTCACCAATCCGGCGATTCTGAAGAAGGGAATCGACGAGGGCATCGCCAACGCGGTTCTCGTGAAGCTCAATCAGATCGGCACAGTGACCGAAACGCTCGATTGCGTCGCCATGGCGCAGCGGGCAGGCTACGCCACCATCATCTCGCACCGCTCCGGCGAGACAGAAGACTCGACGATTGCGGACCTCGCGGTCGCCACCAGCGCTGGACAGATCAAGACCGGCTCGGCAAGCCGCAGCGATCGCGTCGCGAAGTACAACCAGCTGCTCCGCATCGAAGAAGAACTCGGCTCGGCCGCGAAGTACGCGGGCAAGAGCGCTATCAAGAATTTGAAATGACAACTGGAATTCGGAATGCGGAGTTCGGAATGCGGAGTTACACTTCGCGTTCCATTCCGCACTTCGCATTCCGCACTGCGCAATGAGGAATCGTATGTATCGCGTTGTGTTGTTGCGCCACGGCGAGAGCACGTGGAACAAGGAAAACCGGTTCACGGGCTGGACGGACGTGGATCTGTCCGCCGCCGGGCGGGAAGAGGCGCTCAGGGCCGGACAGCTGTTGAAACAGGAAGGGTTCACCTTCGACGTCGTGTACACGTCTGTCCTCAAGCGCGCCATCCGCACGGCCTGGATTGCGCTCGATGAGATGGACCTGTTGTGGCTCCCCGTGTACCGAAGCTGGCGTCTCAACGAGCGGCACTACGGTGCGCTCCAGGGCCTGAACAAAGCCGAGACAGCGGCGAAGCACGGCGAGGAACAGACGAAGATCTGGCGGCGCAGCTACGACATTCCCCCGCCGCCCCTGACGACCGACGATCCGCGATATCCAGGCGCCGATCCGCGATATGCCGGTCTCTCGGCGACGGAATTGCCGCTGACGGAATGTCTCAAGGACACCGTGGCGCGTTTCCTGCCCTACTGGCACGAGACGATCGCACCCGCGATCCGCCAGGGGCAGCGCGTGTTGATTGCCGCGCACGGCAACAGCCTGCGCGCGCTCGTGAAGTACCTCGACAACATCTCCGACGATGCGATCGTGGAATTGAACATTCCAACCGGTATTCCGTTGGTGTACGAGCTCGACGCTGACCTCCGGCCGATCCGGAGCGAGTATCTCGGCGATCCGGAAGCGGCCAAGCGGGCCGCTGAGAAAGTGGCCGCCCAGGCGAAGGGGTAGAGCAGGCTACAGGCTGCAGGCTACAGGCTACGGGCCTCAGCCAACCTCCCCGCCGCACCGAGTGCGAGCAACAAAAAAGGCTGCGAGGTGAGCCCCGCAGCCTTCTCTATCAAACCTGTAGTCTGCAGCCCGTAGCCTGCAGCCTGTAAGCCCGTCGCTGTAGCCTGCAGCCCGTAGCCTGCAGCCTGATGATCAGTTGTCGACCTCGGTCGTCTCGTCCGCGGCAATGCGGAGCGAGCGCAGGAACCGGCGATCGTTGGCAGTGATCTCGAGCGCGCGCTGCGCGGGAACGGCGCGAGCTGGCGCTTGCACTTTCGTCAGCGCGCCACCTTTTTCCCGCGTGACGAAGCCAACGACGGCTTCGAGCGTCACGCGCATTTCGTAGCCCGCCGCGCGGGCTCGTTCACGGCACGCCTCGACTTGCTGGTGCTCAGCGACAGCGGCAGCAATCGCGTCGGCCAGCTCACGGGCGAACCGGTTGACGTCTTCCATTTTCTGCGACCTCCTACCGCCTGCGGGCCGGGTTCCCGAGGGCGTGTCGTGGTCCGCCGGCCCGTTCCGCCTGGCGGCGGATGAAGACCTGAACCAACGTCGTTGTGCGGGATCGGTGTAAACCGAAGGTCTGCCACATCTTACGCACCGTCCCGAACGAGTGTCAAGGCAACCGCACCAGAATCAGGCCAATTCGGGCGCTTCCGCTAGAATGCCGCCGTGACACTGCCACCTGTACCATCGGCCGGTCAGGCCCGGTTCAACAACTCGGCAGTACCGGCCACAGCAAATTTTTCACCTGTGGCTCCCATTCTTTGTGTGGAAAACCTCACAGCGGGGTTCCAGTCCGGTGGCCGGTTCCTTCCGGCGGTGTCGGACGTCAGCTTCCATCTGTCGGCGGGTGAGACGCTTGGCCTCGTCGGAGAGTCGGGCAGCGGCAAGTCGGTCACCGCCCTGTGCCTGCTCAGGCTGCTCGAGGTACCCGGCGTCATTCGCGCTGGACGTGTCCTTTTTCAGAACACCGATATCCTCAGCCTCGACGAGCAAGCACTCGAGCGGGTCCGCGGCGCAGGTATCGGGTTCGTGTTTCAGGAGCCCTCCACCGCACTCAACCCGGTGTTCACGGTCGGCGACCACGTCGCGGAAGTCCTCGTCGCGCACGGCCGGAACGCCTGGCCGGAGGCTCGAGCGAAGGCCGTGCAGCTGCTCGAGGCAGTGCGAATCCCCGACGCGGCACGCCGCGCGCGCGACTATCCGCACCAGCTGTCGGGCGGCATGCGGCAGCGGGTCATGATCGCCATCGCCCTCGCCTGCGAGCCGCCACTGCTCATCGCCGACGAGCCGACGACGGCGCTGGATGTGACGATCCAGGCGGAGATTCTCGACCTGCTGCGCGAGCTGCGCGACCGGTATCGGCTGGCGCTCCTGCTCATCACGCACGATCTCGGCGTCATCGCCGAAACGGCGGATCGCGTCGCCGTGATGTACGGCGGCCGAATCGTCGAGGAAGCTACCGTCGCCACGCTCTTCGAGGGACCTTCGCACCCGTACACGCGGGGGCTGCTCGCGTCTATGCCAGGACCAACGCCCGATGGACGCCTGCGAGCGATACCCGGCACCGTGCCCTCGCTGGCATCGCTCCCGCCGGGCTGCGCGTTCGAGCCCCGATGCAGCGAGCGCCTGGCCATCTGCGCCCGGGACGTGCCGGCTCGCACGGACCTGGCCGCTGGCCACTGGACCACCTGTCATGCGAGGAACGCCGCAGGGCTGACGGCGCAAGGGTCACGGCGAGAGGGCGACGGAGACCATGGCTCTCGTTGACGTCCGGCACCTGTCAAAGCACTTCGTCCGGCGCCACGGCCTCTTCACCCGGCCGACCATCGTGCGCGCGGTCGAGGACGTCAGTCTGACGATCGATGCGGGCGACACATTCGGACTCGTGGGCGAATCCGGCAGCGGCAAAACCACGACCGCAAGAGCTGTGCTGCGCCTCATCCAACCAACGTCAGGGGAAGTGTGGTTTCGCGGGCAGGACGTCCTCGCACTGCCTGCGGCGGAGCTCCGCGACATGCGGCGTCACATGCAGATCGTTTTTCAGGACCCGCAGGGTTCGCTCAATCCACGGATGCGAGTCGGAGAGATCGTCCGCGAGCCGCTCGACATCCATCGGCTCGGGTCGAGAGGCGAACGCCGGGATCGCGTCGCGGAGCTGCTCACTCTGGTGGGAGTGGATCCGTCGATGTCGGAGAGGTATCCGCGGGAATTCAGCGGCGGCCAACGTCAGCGAATCGGGCTGGCGCGAGCGCTCGCGCTGTCACCTACGTTTCTGATCGCGGATGAACCAGTGTCGGCTCTCGACGTCTCGGTTCAGGCACAGATCGTCAATCTGTTGCTCGACCTGCAGGCGCGGCTGGGGCTCACCTACCTCCTCATCGCGCACGACCTGCGGCTCGTCGAACAGGTGTGCACACGCATGGCGGTGATGTACCGGGGCCGGATCGTCGAGATGGGAGCGACCGCCGCGGTGTTCGCGGCGCCGAAGCACACCTACACGCAGGCACTGCTGTCTGCGATTCCCCTGCCGGATCCATCCCGGCGGCGCCAACGCATTCCGTTCGACGAGGCGACGATGGACCTCGGCGCGGTCTTGCGTCCTGTCGGGGAAGGACACTTCGCGGCGATCTAATTATGACTGTCGCAGTACCGTGAGAGGATCGATCCTCGACGCGCGCCAGGCCGGAATGAACGCGGCCAGCAGCGTGACTGCCAGCACCGCACCACCAACCAGCGTGTACGTCGTCCAGTCCACCGCGCTCAACCCGAACACCATCGTCGTCAGCACCCGGCTCGAGAGAAGCGAGAGGAGAAGCCCGATCGCGAGGCCGATGCTACCGATCACCGCTGCACGGCCGAGGACCAGACGCATGACCATGGCCGGGCCCGCACCAAGCGCCATCCGCACGCCGAGCTCTGGAGTCCGCTGTGCGGTCAGATACGTCATGAGCCCGTAGATGCCGGCGACCGCCAGCAGCAACGCAAGAGCGGCGAAGGCGCCGACGAGCCACGCGCGGAAACGCGGCGTCGCCACTGCTTGACTGCTCCGCGATTCGTACGTCGTGAGCTTCGTTGCCACTTCTGAATCCGTGCGGTCGATGGTTGTCCGCACGGTGTCGACGAGCGACGCGGGAGCGACATTGGCGCGAATGACGATCTCCTGATAGCTGCCTGGCCCAGGATGCTGCGACAGCGGCATGTACAGTTCGTGCGCGGGCGGAGTGCCTGGCGTGTCCCGGATATCGCCGACGACACCGACGATCGTCATGTACTTCATCGAGTCGAGGCCGCATTGCACTCGTCGGCCGATCGGGTCCTGGTTGGGAAACAACTCGCGAACCAGCGCCTGGCTGACGATCACGACAAACGGCGAGTCGTAGCGATCCTGCGCGGTGAAGTCGCGGCCGCGAACCAGTGGGATTCCGAGCGTCGTGAAGAACCCCGGCGAGGCCAGCCTGAAATTCGCATACGGCAGCTTCTGGCCTGGAG
>JBKPMA010000367.1:0-8131 GCA_046731935.1 Acidobacteriota bacterium | reverse complement strand
GCGGTATCGAAGCGCGAGTGGCCTGGTCGCCTTCGGTGTTGCAGGTGGATCTGTTTGCAGAGAGTGATGCCGTGCGCGATCGCCTCGTCGCGGCCATGGAGACACTGACCCACCGCCTCTCCGCCATCGGCTTTACTCGGGTTGTCGCCAATGCCTGGACCAATCCTGCGCGGCTTGCGCGATGGCGCCTTGGCACGGCGGTCGATCCGCAGAATCCGCCACGGGTCTTCGAGGCCGAGGCGTAGCATGACCAAGAGCAAGACCACGAAAGCGGCCGCACTGCGGTACGACTGCGACGAGTCCCCGGCACCGCGAGTGGTCGCCCGCGGCGATGGATTAGTCGCGGAGCGCATCCTCGCGATTGCGCGCGAGCACAACATCCCAATCCACCAGGATCCGGCGCTCGTCAACGTGCTCTCGCAGCTCGATCTCGATCAGCAGATCCCTCCCGCGCTGTATCTGGCGATCGCTGAAGTGCTGGCGTTCCTGTATCGGACCGGTGCGCTCGAGCCACGGAATGTGGAGCCGGGGCCATTCGTCCCGTCCCCCAATGTGCCCCGGCTGACAAATCGGCTATGGTGAGCGCATGGCCGACTTCGATGTCGCGATTGTAGGTCTCGGCGCCGCCGGGAGCGCGACAGCATGGCAGCTCGCCAGGCGTGGCGCCCGCGTCGTCGGGCTGGACCGCTTCACGCCGCCGCACGCGTTCGGCTCATCACATGGATACGGGCGGATCATCCGCGAGGCGTACGCCGAAGGTCCGGCCTATGTGCCGCTCGTCCAACGCGCGTTCACGCTCTGGGACGAGCTCGAAGCCGCGTCGGGCACGTCGCTGAGGATCGTCACGGGCGGCTTGACGATCGGTGGTCCGGGCAGCGCACTCGTTGCCGGCGCACGGGAGAGTGCCCGACGGTACCGGATTCCGATCTCCGAATTCGATGGCGGGGAAACGACGCGGCGCTTTCCAGGATTGTCCGTGCCAGCCGGCTTCGAGGCGGTCTGGGAGCCGCGGGCCGGCGTGGTCTTTCCCGAGCGTGGCGTGCAGGCGATGTTGTCACAGGCAACACGTCACGGCGCAGAGCTGCTGTACAACACACAGGTGACCGGCTGGCGCCGCGATGGCGCTGTCATCAAGGTTGCGACGGCGTCACGGGACATTTCCGCGGATCGCGTTCTCCTCTCAGCCGGCGCGTGGACCAGCGAGCTCGCGCCACCACTCGACGTGCCGCTCACCGTCGAGCGTGCCGTCCAGTTCTGGTTCACGCCGCCAGCCGGAAGCGTCGCGTTCGGGCCCGACCGGCTCCCCGTGTTCGTCATCGAGACCGAGAGCGAGGGAGTCCTCTACGGCCTGCCCGACCACGGGCACGGCGTGAAGGTCGCCCACCACCACGGCGGCGAGGTAACGAGCGCGGACTCCGTAAGGCGAACGATCGCCGATGACGAGCGGGAGGCGATGCGAGACGTTGCGCGCCGTTGGCTGCCGGCTCTGGGTGGCGAGATCGCCGAGGCCACCGTGTGCCTTTACACGAACACGCCGGATCAGCACTTCCTGATCGATCGGCATCCTGCCGACGAGGCCGTGCTGGTCGCCAGTCCCTGTTCGGGACATGGCTTCAAGTTCGCACCCGCCACCGGCGAGCTCCTCGCGGATCTCCTGTCGGATCAGCCGATACGTGTGGATGCGGCCCCGTTCAGGGCAGCACGCTTCGCGAAGCCGTGACAACGGTTCTGCTATTCTTTTCCGTCCGCAGAGCGGTCAGGCTCGGCTCCTACAAGGTCTTCGTCGACACATGTCAGCACATCGGCTCGTCATCAAGTTCGGAGGCACATCGGTCGGCACGGCGAAAGCCGTCGCACAGGCTGCCGAAATTGCCTCGTCACTTCGCCGCGACGGCCATCAGATCGTCGTCGTGACGTCGGCCATGAGTGGCGTGACCGACGCACTGATTGGCGGTGCCGCTGCTGCGGTTCGCGGCGAGCGCGCCCACATGCGTGAGCTGGCCGCTTCGCTGCGCGCCAAACATCACGCGGCCGCGGCCGACCTCGTGAGTTCCGCCGACGAACGCCCGGTCGTCGCGGATCCGATCGACCAACGCCTCGCAGAGTTCGCGATGCTCTGCGACGCACTCGCTGTGCTCGGCGAAGCCTCCCCGCGCGCACTCGACGCCGTCTCGTCGCTCGGAGAACGCATGAGCGTGCACCTGCTGGCGGGGGCGCTCCGCGCTGGCGGCACGCCGGCACTGCCGGTGGACGCCGCCGAGATCGTGCGAACCGACGATGCGTTTCAGGCGGCGGAGCCTGATATGGTCGAGACCAGACGGCTCTCGCAGGAGATGCTTGGTCCGATGCTCGCCGAAGGCATCGTTCCGGTCGTCACCGGCTTCATCGGCGCGACAGAGGACGGCGTCGTGACGACGCTCGGGCGCGGGGGCAGCGACTATAGCGCCGCCATCCTGGGCTCAGCGCTCGATGCCGACGAAGTCTGGATCTACACGGATGTGGATGGCGTCATGACCGCGGATCCGCGCGTCGTCTCGACCGTCCGAACGCTCGACACGCTGTCATACCGCGAAATGTCGGAGCTGGCGTACTTCGGCGCAAAGGTCCTGCACCCGAAGACAGTGTTGCCGGCGCTCGAGCGCGGTATCCCGATCCGGATCCGCAACACCTTCAATCCATCGCACATCGGCACGCTGGTGGTCGGCAAGTCCGAGGATACGGGCAGTGTCTTCAAGGGCGTCACAGCGGTGCGCCATCAAGCACTCGTCACGATCGAGGGCCGGGGCATGCTGGGCGTTCCGGGTATCGCCGCTCGAGCCTTCGGGAGCGTCGCCCGCACCGGTACGAGCGTGTCGATGATCTCGCAGGCCTCGTCCGAGCAGAGCATCTGCTTTCTCGTGCCGCAGGTCTCGGCCACGACGGTCGTAGACGCGCTTCGCCGCGAATTCGAGCACGAGCTCGTACGGCGCGACATCGAAAGCATCTGGACTCTGGATGAAGCCGTCATCGTGACCGTCGTCGGTGCGGCGATCAAACAGACGCCTGGAGTGGCAGGACAAGTGTTCGGCCGGCTGGGTGCCGACGGGATCAACGTCATCGCGATCGCGATGGGATCCTCAGAGTGCAGTATCAGTCTCGTCGTCGAAGCTCGCGACGCTGAGATGGCCGTGCGCTGCCTGCATACGTTGATCTGAAGGCCACAGGCTGCAGACTTTAGACTGCAGGCCCGACTACAAGCGTGGCCCGCAGCCCGTAGCCTGCAGCCCGTAGCCTGTAGCCTGCAGCCTTTAGCCTTTCCCTGACACGTCCGTCCCGGCGTATTCCTCCAGGATCGTATTTCCCTTGTATTCCATTTCCTTGTGAATCCCGATGTCGGACGAGTAGTACGCGCCGACGACCGTCCGCTTGAGCTCGTGGAAAAACTTCTCGGCGTCCGTGCCAGGCGTGCGCTCGTTGGCCGCCATCTTCGTCACGACATCCACGCGCTGATCCGCCGGGAGCTTCATGAAGGGCTGCCCGTGCAGGGACTGAGCGAGCGTGTCTACACCCGCGAGGCCCGTGCGCCAAGCCGTTCGAGACGTATCGTCGAACGCTTCCGCCAGGTAGGCGTCGATGAAGTTGGCCACGGCGGCGGCGCGAGCCCCCGGGGAGTGGTCGTCTGCGGGAATCAGGATCTCGGAGAGCTCGTCGACCAGCGCGTACTCCGGCTCTGTGAAGAACTTGTGTCCGGTTCCGGCCACCGCGGCCCCGAGGACCGTGACCTGAGAGGCCACGACGGCGCCTGCGGTCAGCTTCAGGACGTCGCGCCGCGAAAGATCGTCGTCGCTACGCATCAGAGCGCCCCCTTCTTCAGTTCATCGGCCAGGTAGTCGCACGAGCGCCAGGCGAGGGCCATGATCGTCCACGTCGGATTCTGACAGGACGCGTTCACGTGACTGCTGCCGTCGACGACAAACAGGTTCTTGACGTCGTGCGACTGCTGGTACTGGTTCAAGACGGACGACTTCGGATCGCTGCCCATCCTCGCCGTGCCCAATTCGTGGATCGACCAGCCTTCCGGCAGCATTTTCGAGTCGGCGTGAAGCACTTCGAATCCCGCCGCCTCGAACATCTCCCTGCCGCTGACCGCCATGTCGGCCGCCATCTTCCGCTCGTTGTCGCCGAAGTGATAGTCGAACCGCAGGACCGGAATGCCCCACTTGTCCTTCACCTCGGGATCGATCGACACCGAGTTCTCATAGCGCGGAAGGACTTCGCCGAAAGCGCCCGTGCTGACGAACGCGCCGGCATAGTCGCGTACCTGTTTCTTGAACGAGGATCCGAAGCCGGGCGTATTGAGCGCGTTCTCCGGGATCATCCCGACGCCGCCTTCTCCCTCGTACCCGTAGCCACGGATGAAGTCGGGATGCTTCTCTTTGAGGTTGCGGAACCGCGGGACGTAGAAACCGCCCGGACGGCCGTCGTCGAGTGTGCGTGGCTTGCCGATCAGGTCTTTCATCAGACCGTGCACGCTCGGCCCCATCATGTGCTCGCAGAAGTTGTGGCCCACGTGCCCGCTGGAGTTGCCAATGCCGTTCGGGTGCGACGGCGACTTGGAGAGCAGCAGGAGGCGGGCCGATTCGAGGGTGGACGCCGCGAGCACGACCACCTTGCCGCGCGCCTCGTAGGTCTTCATCGTCGCCGTGTCGACGAACGACACGCCGCGCGCCTTCCCCGTCTTCGGGTCGACGGTGACTTCGTGCGCGGTCGCGTTCGTGCGGAGCGACAGGTGGCCGGTGTCCATCGCCGGATAGATGAGCCCTGTCGGTGAGTCGAACGCGGCGTGGATGTCGCAGCCTCCAGCGCGCCGGTTGCAGGCGCCGCGTCCAAGGCAGCGGCTTCGATACTTGTTGTGCTTCAGCCCGTCGCTGGTGACGCCCGCGCGGTACGGCGTCAACACCCGACCCATTTTTGCGAGCGACTGCCGAAGATGCACTTCCGAGGCATTCAAACGCGTCGGCCGCTGAAAGATCCCGTCCGGCAGATAATCCAGGCCTTCCTTGACGCCTGCGATGCCCAGATATTGATCGACGCGGTCGTAATACGGAGCGAGGTCCGCGTACGCGAGGGGCCAGTCCTCGCCGTAGCCGTCGTGGCTCTTGGCTTTGAAGTCGTAGTCGGAGAGACGGAGCGCCAGCCGGCCCCAGATCGCGGTCTTGCCGCCGAGCAGCCGCGCGCGTACCCAGGCGTAGTTCGTTCCGGTGTACGGGTGGTCCTTCTCGTCCACCACGATGTTCTTGCTGTAGTCGCTGCCATTCCAGCCCTGCACGTACGAGAACACTTTTTCGAAGTTGGTGCCCTTTGCGTACGGCGGGCGCCGGATCGTGTACTCGTTCTGCGTCAGCGCGTGGTACGCGGGCGGCATCTGGCCCCGACGCGGATGGTCGTACGGCCATTCCATCGATTTCAGCTCAGATTCGATGTCCAGCTTGCGGCCGGCTTCGAGCAGCAGCACGTTCAGTCCGTGCGACGTGAGCGCGTGCGCCGCCATTCCGCCAGCAGCGCCGGATCCCACGACGATCGCGTCATAGACCTTGGTCAGGTCGGCCGTCGGTTGAGCCGACGGAAGTACGCGCAGCAGCATTCGCAACTCTCCGTGATCGACGAAACAACGTTCCTTGATCGGAGTCTACACCGATTGGTTGCTGGTCACGGCCGATGCTGGCAGGATCGACCGCATGAGTACCGACCGACCGCAGACTGCCGTGCCTGTAGACGATGCCGGTGAGACAACCGCGACGCGCTATGAAGGCGGCGATCCGTCTCGTCCGTGCTTCATCCTCGCGCACGGCGCCGGAGCAGGACAGCACCATCCGTTCATCGTGCAGACATCTACTGCGCTGGCCGCGCGCGGCATCAACGTGCTGACGTTCGACTTCCTCTACATGCACCGGGGACGCGGGGGCCCTGACCGTCCACCGGTGCTCGAAGCCACGTGGCGCGCTGTGATCCGTTGCGCGGCACAGCTCGGATGGGGCAAGACGCGGCTGGTGATTGGCGGAAAGTCCATGGGCGGCCGCATCGCGTCGATGGTCCTGGCCGGCGACGCCGCACTGCCGCTTCCGGCGGCCGTGCACGGCCTAGTGCTGCTCGGCTATCCGTTGCATCCGCCAGGACGGCCCGACAAGCTGCGCGTCGAACACCTGCCGAGGCTCACGACACCAACGCTCATCGTACAGGGCGAGCGCGACGACTTCGGCAGCCCTTCCGAAGTCCGAGCAGCCTTCAACCAATCACCAGCACACGTGGACTGGCTCGAAGTGCCCGGCGGCGATCACTCGTTCAAGATCAGACGCGCAGCGGGACGGACCCAGACAGAGGTCCAGGCCGAGATTACTGACGTCGTCGCGACGTGGATTCTGGGGTGACGAGCTCTGGCGCCGGCGGACCCTCGTGGCCGAGCGCCGTGGGACCGTTCGCGTCCGACTCGGTGTGGGGCCGCCGCCGCAGCTTCGACCACGCGAGCCCGATGAACGCCGAAAACAGGTACGTGTACGCCATAACGACCAGAACGATCTCGGGATGCGTGACGATGGCGATGATGAGCAGGGCGACGAGGAAGAGGACCCGGTACGGCCGCCGCGTCTGCAGGTCCAGCGTCTTGAAGCTGCGGAAGCGGATCGTGCTGACCATCAGCAGCGCCGGCACGACCACCATCGCGAGCGCAGGTACTGCCGCGCGCATGTCAGTGAGGCCGTAGGGATACGCGAAGACCGTGGCTGCCGGTACCGCCGCCGCGGCCGGGCTCGGCATGCCGACGAAATAGCGTTTGTCCGCCGAGGGCGTCTGAATGTTGAAGCGCGCGAGTCTCAAGGCCGCCGCCGTGACGAAGAGAAAGGCCGCGGCCCATCCCAGGCGTCCCAGCGACGAGAGCCCCCACGCAAACGACAGGATCGCCGGCGCCATGCCGAAGGAAATGACGTCCGCCAGCGAATCGAACTGCAGACCGAACTCGCTCTCGGTGCCGGTCATCCGCGCGATGCGTCCGTCGAGCATGTCGAGCACGATCGCGATGCCAATGAACGGCGCCGCTGTCTCGTATTCGCCGCGCATCGAGTACACGACGCACGCGTAGCCGCAGAACATGTTCGCAAGGGTGAACAGGCTGGGCAGCAGGGAGACACCGCGCCGGAACCGCCGCTTTGGACGATCGCTCTGCCGGCGTAACGGCACGCCGATGCGGCGCAACGGGGATTCGTTCGCCACCTAGCCTCCCAGCGCGGCAAGCCGCGCGACAATGGTCACACCCGCCTGCACGTGATCGCCAACACCGACTTCGATCCGGGCCGATGGCGGCAGGAACAGGTCGATTCGCGATCCGAACTTCATGACGCCGAAACGTGCGCCACCTTCAACCGTCGCGCCGGCTCCGACCCGGCAGATGATGCGTCGGGCGAGGATGCCGACGACCTGCCGGCACACGACCGTCTGGCCGTCGTGGTCGATCCAGAGCTCGTTTCGTTCGTTCTCGGTCGCCGCTTCATTCTTGTAGGCAGGCAGGAACCGGCCCGGTTTGTAATCGACCTTGAGCACTCGGCCGGAGATCGGTACGCGGTTCACGTGGACGTCCAGCGGCGACAGGAAAATGCTCAGCTGACGCCAGTTACCGGGCGGCGCAGCACCCGGCTGCGCGTCTCCGGCCACGACAACGCGGCCATCCGCCGGCGACAGGACATCGTTGGCCGCCGCTGACGCCTGCCGGTCGGGATCGCGAAAAAAGTAGAGAAAAACCGCCAGGAGAACCAGAAAAGGAACTGCCCACCCGAGCCCCAGCCACCAGCCGATCAGCCCGGCCACCGCGAGCGTCGTCAACACGAACGGCCATCCGGCCGGGTCTATTCGCATGTCGCCGCCATTGTACTGGACCCGTACAACAGGAAGGGCCCCGCAGCCGGGGCCCTCCCCCTCGGGCGGCTTGTCGTCTGACCGGCTACTCGGGCGGGCTCACACCGCCCGGTGCTGGCGCAGGATGTCTTCCATCTTGTCTTTAAGGTGCAGCTTACGCTTCTTCAACTGCACTTCTTCAACTTGTTCGGTTTCGTTGAGGTGAGAGCGATGCGAAAGTTCGTGAAGACGATCATCGAGCTCGTGG
>JBKPMA010000366.1:0-3026 GCA_046731935.1 Acidobacteriota bacterium | reverse complement strand
GGGCCGCACCTACGAGATTCACGTCGGCGGCACGGAGACGCGCGTCCGCCTGGATTCCGACTCGCGGATGACCATCCTCCGGAAATCCGCCGGGGGTCCGGATCTCTCACGCATCCCGGTCACGCATCTCAAACCACACCTGCTGATGATCACGTGGCAGGAGCTCGATCGGACGACCAACGTGCATGTCTACGACTTCGAGAGCGGCGAAGCGCACGCGGTCGTGAGCTATGCCAATCGCAGCGTGCACCGCGCCACGGGCACCGTGCGGCGCGCGAGCTGATCGCGTTGTTGACGCTCCTCCGTGTCCTGGGTAATATCCCCACCTCACACGACACGATTCCCGTCACGCGACGAATTCCTTGGGGTTGGGGCGCCAGGATGCGGCATTACAGGTCCAGCGGGGACTCGCAGCCTGGGCAACTCACTCCCGGCGGCCCGGAGTCGTAGTCGTTGGCCCAGATCTTTCCTCCCTGGTGGAACAAGCTGCCGATCGCTGCCGCTATCGCGGGCAGCCTCGGTCCGATCCTCGCCATCGCCGGCGTCTGGTACTACTTTTCTCCCTGGTACACCGACGTAGGCTATCAACCGGTTCAGCCCGTCCCGTACAGCCACAGGCTCCACGTCGGCGAGTTGGGACTCGACTGCCGCTACTGTCACGCGTCGGTCGAGATTTCTCCGGTCGCGAACATTCCGCCCACGCGGACGTGCATGAACTGTCACCAGTTCGTGAAGAAAGACAGCGAGAAGCTCGCGCCGATCCGTGAGAGCGTGCAGACCGGCCGGCCCATGCGGTGGATTCGGGTGCACAAACTTCCCGACTACGCGTATTTCGCCCATAACGCGCACGTGACGGCGGGTATCGGCTGCGTCACGTGTCACGGACGGATCGACGAGATGGAGACGGTGACGCAGATGGCGCCGCTCAGTATGAGCTGGTGTCTCGACTGCCACCGGGACCCCGGTCCCAATCGGCGCCCGCGATCGGAGGTCACCAACATGAAATGGAGTCCTCCGCGCGACGCGCAGGCGCGAGCGGCGCAGCTCGCCCACGAACGGCCGGTTCATCCACCAACGGAGTGCTCGGGGTGCCATCGATGAATCGGACCTACTGGCGAAGTCTCGCGCAGATTGAGGACAGGCCCGAATTCCGCACCGCGCTCGAGCGCGAGTTCCCGGAGGGCGCCTCGGAGCTTCCCGAAGGCATGACGCGCCGCGACATGATGACGCTGGTCGGCGCGTCCCTGTCGCTCGCGGGGCTCGCCGCCTGCAGACGTCCTGTCGAAGAGATCGTTCCGTATGTGACCGCGCCCGAGGACGTCGTTCCCGGTATCCCTCGCTACTACGCGACGACCATGCCGTTCCGCCGGAGCGCGTACGGGCTGATCGTCGAGAGTCACGAAGGGCGCCCGACGAAGATCGAGGGCAACCCGAAGCATCCGGGGACGCTGGGCGCCTCGAGCACACGCATCCAGGCATCCGTCCTCAATCTCTACGATCCCGACCGATCGCAGTCGGTCACGCAGAAGGGCGCCCACAAGGCGTGGAGCGATTTCGTCAAGGCCTGGGGCGAGCTGTCGGCGGCGCACGCTGCCGACGACGGCGCGGGACTCGCCGTGCTGTCGGAATCGTTCTCGTCGCCAACGACGGCGCGGCTCGTCTCTGAGCTCAAGACGAAGTACCCAAAGCTGCAGTGGGCGACCTACGACGCGGTCAGTGACGAGAACCGGCTCGCTGGACTGAAGTCGGCGACGGGCCGCGACGTCGACGCCGTGGTGCATGTCGGTCAAGCCAGCGTGATCCTCACGCTCGACGCCGACCCGCTCCTGACGGATCCGGAGATGATCCGGCACGCGTGGGGATTCGCGAAGGGACGCCGCGCCGGTGCGACGGGCGGCACGATGAACCGGCTGTATGCCGTGGAGGGCGTCTACTCGCTCACGGGCGCGATGGCCGACCATCGGCTCCGTCTGCACAGCCGTCTGATCGCTCCGTTTCTGGCCGCGCTTGCTGCGCGTCTCGGCGTGCCTGGAGCCGGCAGCGCGCCGGCCGGCGGAGTTCCCGGCGTCGATCCCCGCTGGCTCGACGCGCTGGCCAAGGACCTCCTCGCGAACAAGGGCAAGGGACTCATCATCGCCGGCGAGCGTCAGCCCGCCGCAGTCCACGCCCTGGTGTGCGCGCTGAATACGACGCTCGGGAACACAGGTCAGACGGTCACGTATCACGAGACCAAGGACGCATCCCTGCCGAGCCTGAGCTCGCTGACGGCGCTCGTGTCGGCAATGAAGGGCGGTACGGTTCAAACGCTGGTCGTCCTCGGCGGCAACCCGGTGTTCGATGCCCCGGTCGATCTCGACTTCGCCGGCGCAATGGCGAAGGTCCCTCACACGATCGCGCTTGGATCCGCTGTTGACGAGACCTCCGCGAAGGCCGAGTGGCACATTCCGCGTGCGCACTTCCTCGAATCGTGGGGGGATGCCCGCGGCGCGGCCGGCACGCTCAGTGTCGTACAGCCGTTGATCCTTCCGCTGTTCGGTGGACGCACGCCGATCGAAGTCCTCGGCCTGATGGGCAGCGGCGAGGACCGTCCTGGCTACGACATCGTCCGCGACACCTGGAAGCCGATTCTGGGCGACGCCGACTTCGACGTGAAATGGAACCGCGTGCTGCACGACGGCATCCTCGCCGACAGCGAGCTGCCGCAAGTGGTTCCTGAAATCGCCTCAGCGGGTCTTGTCAGTCATCTCGCGGTGGCGGGCACGTCGTCGGGCCCGGAGCTCGTGTTCCTGCCCTCCTCGTCGATTCACGACGGGCAATTCGCGAATAACGGATGGCTGCAGGAGCTTCCGGATCCGCTGACGAAGATCACCTGGGACAACCCGGCGCTGGTGAGCCCGGGCACGGCTGCGACGCTCGCTGCAGCCAACGAAGACGTCGTCCGTATCGAGCACGCGGGCCGCTCGGTCGAATTGCCACTCTGGATCGTGCCGGGCATGGCAGATGGTGTGATCGCCGTCACGCTGGGC
>JBKPMA010000365.1:0-8174 GCA_046731935.1 Acidobacteriota bacterium | reverse complement strand
CCGAGAGGACAGTCCACGCTCGGCATCGGGCTGCCATCGTAGTACGCGCGCAGACGGAGCAGCCGCGGCCAGCCGTATTCGTTCGCGGCGACCGTGATCCAGAGGTGCGTCACGACGCCCGGACCGGTCAACTCTGCGAGCGTGACCGTCTCGCCGGCGATCGGACGCCAGCTGTCGTCATTCGATTCCGGATCGGGATTGTTGCTCGACACGCGCTCGGCCGTGGAATCCTGCAGGCGCGTCAGGCTGGATGGATCGGGACTCTGCCCGCGCGGAACCGCCAGCGCGCTGACGGCCAGGGCGACGACGATCGGGAGTCTGTTCACCGCGCGCTCGACGTCGGGAAGCTGGCGACTGCCTCGTCTTCGGATTGGAATCGCTCGAACACCGTGATGAGTCTCGTGACGGTCAGCAACTGCAGGCTCTGTTTGGGTACCGCCAGCAATTTCAGGTCGCCGCCCTGACGGCGAAGCGTCAGGTACTTGGCGGCGAGCATCCCGAGACCGGTGCTGTCCAGATATTCAACCGCGCGGAGATCGAGAATCACCTTCACGCAGCCGCTGCGGACGAGCCGGTCGATCCCGTCGCGGAGCGTGAGGTCGCCCTCGTCGCAGCGGCCGCTGAGCGCCACGACCGCTACGTCACCCACCCGTCGTTCGGCCAGTTGCGAAAGCGGCGCCATGGGGCACCTCCACGCCAGCCAGGACCGTCAATTGCTCCGCCGTTCCTCGCCTACTGACTCGAGGATCCGGCATGCTCGAGCAGTTTCAGAATCGCGTCGTGACCGTAGCGTCTCGCCAGGTCCAGAGACGACTTCCCATCCGGATTCTTCAGTCGCGGATCCGCGCCGGCCGTGAGGAGCGTTTCGACCACCGCGGTATCGCCGAAGTCGATTTGTGCCGCGTGCATCAGGGCGCTCTGTCCCGACTGATCGAGTAAATCCGGCTTGGCCCCGAGCGTCATCAGCGTCCGCGCGCCGAGGGCGTCGTTTGCGAGTACGGCCTGTCCGAGTGGAGACAGTCCGGTCTCGTCGAGCCCGTTCACGTCGGCGCCCATGGACGCGAGCTGGCGGATCATCGGCGCATCGCGCTGGAAGGTCGCGATGTCGAGCGGCGTCCCGGTCCCCTGTATCAGGCCGACGCGACTGGGCAGCGTGGCTCCGTGATCGGCCAGCAGACGGACCATCTCGATCTCGCCAGACCAGATGGCAAACGAAATGGGTGACGATTCGTTGGAGGGCTTGGGATCGCCGGGCACGGCACTGGCGCCCGCGTCCAGCAGGAGACGCACACTGTCAGTCGCACCCGGATAGTTCGCGCTCACCATGAGTGCCGTGAACCCTGTCTCGCGCGCGCGAGCGTTCGCGTGTGCGCCGCGTGCGAGCAGCAACCGCAGCTTCTCCTGGTCCGGCGCCGCCATCATCAGAACACTCGTCCCGGCCGCCGTCGTCGCATTGGGGTCGAGGCCGTCGTCCAGGCGGTGCTTGAGATCCTCGATGGTTCCAGCCAACGCAGTTTGCGCCCACGCTGGTTCGCTCTTGATCGTCCAGTCTCGTTCGTCGATGAGCGGCGCGCCAGGAGTCACCCGCGGCAGCGCCTCTGCCAACGCGGTCACGGCCCACGCCGTGCCCATACAGGAGACGATCTGATCCGCCCCATGCGGGAATCCAGTCTCGAAATAGGGCGGGCTCACCATGTCCGGCTCGTGCAGCCGCGTTTCGACGCGCCACGTGCCGTCCGGCAGCTGGGTTTGCAGCAGGAAGCGCAGCCCCCGTTGGTACGCCGGATCAGCCGGGTCTACTCCTGCACGCCGCAACGCGACAAGTGCTTCGCCAGTGGCGTACGCGTCGCTCTGCCGGGTCGCCGTTTGTGCCCAACCGCCGTCTGCACGCTGCTGGCCGGTCAGCTCGCGCGCGAACGGACCCAACACAGTCGCCGGCGCGCCCGTAACCTTCACTCCAAAGATCCGCGCCGCACGATCCTCCGTGTCGCGCACGGGAACATGCAGAAGCCAACTCCGGGCCCGTGCCAATCGCTCGTCGCGTTCCGCACGCCGGGCATCCGGCAGATACGCGGCGACAGCGGCCGCCGAGACGAAGGTGGCGGTGACCTCCGACCAGGATTGCGGCGGACGGCTGTCGATGGTGATCCACCGGCCGTCCGCCTTCTGCCGCGCGGCGATCAGCTTGGCGTATGCGGTTGTAGACCCATTCGCTGGAATTCCGGCAAGCGCGGCGGCGAGCAACAGTGAACCGCTATCGAGCGATGGATCGATCTGACGCGTCGCCTGCACCGCACGATCCAGGTCGTGCAGCATCACCAGACCGCGCTGGATCACATCCTGCCCGGCAGTCGCGTCCAGAGGCACGCCATGGTCGCGTGCAGCCACCATCGCCTGAACGACCAACGCCTGGTGGTGGCAGGAGAAGCACTTTCGTTTGTCGGGCCAGGATTCGGCCGTTGCGACGAGCGGTGTCAGCGCGCGCGCCGCGGCCGCGCGTACGTCCGATGCTGCGACAGCGGTCTCCCCCGCCATCGCTGGCCGGAGAGTTCCCGACGCCACTATCAGAACGCCGACCAGCGCGGCAACTCGCATCAAACGCCTCCAGCCGTGAATCGGACCGTACACGGATGGCGGATGGTAGCACGCGCCGTGGCGCCTACTGCGTCGCGCCGGCGCCCTTCGAGGGCGGCGCCGCCATCGGATATGCGAAGCGATAGACGCCGGATCCTGTCTCCACGATCACGGCAGAGCCATCCTGACTGCTGGCCGTGATCCCGTCGCCCGTTCCGAGGGCCTTCCCACCCAAGGTCACACTCGCGGCAGTGGCGCCGGGCAGACGGACGGTCGCATGGGTATTGGGCGGCACGGTGACGATCAGCTCGAACGTACCGTTCGTCCATGTCCACGCGGAGGCGACGGTGCCGTACGGCGAGGCGTGGCTCGCCTTGACGCTGGTGAACCCACCGCCCGGCCGTGGCTGGACGAGCACGTGTTTGTAGCCGGGTGCGGCTGGATCGAGCTCGATGCCGGCCATCACGCGGTACATCCAGTCGCCGATCGCCCCGTACGCATAGTGGTTAAACGAATTCATCCCCTTGTCCTGGAACGATCCGTCCGGCTTCTGACCATCCCAGCGTTCCCAGATCGTGGTCGCGCCGGTCTTTACTGGATACAACCACGAGGGATAGTCCTCTCGATTCAGGAGCGCGTATGCCTCGTCGAGATAACCGAAGCGGCTCAGCACGTGGCACAGGTACGGCGTGCCGACGAAGCCGGTCGTGAGATGACCACGCTCGCGTACTTCTTGTGCCAGGCGCTTGGCTGCAACCGGGCGAAGCGCGTCGGGCAGGAGGTCGAACCCGAGGGCCAGCACGTACGCAGTCTGCGTGTTCTCTCCAACCCGGCCCGTGCTGCTCACGTACTCCTGCACGAACGCCTTGCGGATCTTCTCCAGCAACGCGGAGTACTGCGACGCATCTTCCGTCTTACCGAGCACCGTGGCCGTCTGCGCCAGCAGGTCGGTCGAGTGCGCGAACATGGCGGTCGCAATCAGATCCTTTCCCGTTGTCGCGCCGGGATAGTCCGACCGCGTCGTCGCGAACGCGAGCCAGTCGCCAAAGTGTTCGTCGCCGTCCCAGATGTAGTCGTCGCCCGCCCGCTTCCGCTCGAACTCGACCCACCGTTTCATGCTCGGATACTGTTCCTCGAGTACCCGGGTGTCGCCGTAGCTCAGATACATCGTCCACGGCACGATCACCGCCACGTCGCCCCACGCCGCCGAGCCGCCGGCTTCCTTGTCTGGTGTGCCGAGCACATCGGGAATCACGTGCGGCACTTTGCCGTTCGGATACTGGTCGGCCGCGACGTCTTTGAGCCACTTCGTGAAGAACCCGGCGACGTCCATGTTGAATGCAGCGGTCCGGGAGAAGACCTGTGCGTCTCCGGTCCAGCCAAGCCGCTCGTCGCGCTGCGGACAATCCGTGGGAACGTCGAGGAAGTTGCCCTTCTGCCCCCAGCGGATGTTGTGCTGCAGCTGATTGATGAGTGGCTTCGATGTTTCGAACTCGCTGGCCGGCGCGATCTCGGAATGAATCACGATCCCTGTCAGGCTATCGAGCGTGAGCGTGCCGGGAAATCCGCCGACGGCCACGTATCGGAATCCTTGAAACGTGAAGTGCGGCTCGTACGTTTCGAGGCCGCCGCCCTTCAACGTGTAGCGAACGGTCGCCGCGGCGTGGCGGAGATTCTCCGTATAAAAGTTCCCTTGCTTGTCGAGGACTTCCGCGTGGCGCAACGTCACCGTCGTGCCGGCCGGACCTTCGACCTTCAGGCGGATCCAGCCGACCATGTTCTGTCCGAAATCGACGACCGAGTCGCCGGCCGGCGTCGTGATCAGCTTGACGGCCTTGACTTCCTCGATCCGCCGCACGGGAGGTCCCTCCGGTGCGACGAGCACGGCGGCACTTGGTTGCACAACTCGAACGCCGCTCCACTGCGCGTCTGAATATCCTGCCGCCGTCCAACCGGTCAGCTCCCGCCGGGCGTCGTAGTTCTCGCCCAGATAGATCTCGGACGCGACGATGGGGCCGGCGGCTGACGACTTCCACTGCTCATCGCTCGTGACGAAATCGGTACGTCCGTTCGCGTATGTGATCGCAAGCTGCAGCAGGAGGCCGACGTGCTCTCCGTACAGGTTGCGATGGCCGGACCACGCGAGTTCGCCGCGATACCACCCGCTGCCGAGGATGACGCCGATGGTGTTGGCGCCGCGCGTCAGTTGAGATGTCACGTCATAGGTCTGGTACTGCAGTCGTTTGTTGTAGCTCGTCCAGCCAGGTGTGAACAACTCGTCACCCACGCGCTGTCCGTTCAGATGCGCCTCGTAGAGGCCATGGCTGGTCACATAGAGACGCGCCCGCGCCACGTCGCCGCTGACCATGAACGAACGCCGGAGGTACGGAGAGGGCGAGGGACCCTTCGTATCGTCAGGCGTCGCGGGCTCAATCCACTTCGCCTGCCAGTCGGCAGGCTGCAGGAGGCCCATCTCCCACGACGCGGGATCGCTCCAGTCCGACAGTGCTCCCGCACCATCCACGATGCGCACTTGCCAGAAGTACTTCTGCCCGGACGCAAGCGCAGGACCCTCGTACGGCCGGAGGATCGATTGGTCCGAAGCAACGCGAGTCGAATCCCACACGAGACGCGAGCCCGATCGGAGATCCCGCTCGTTTCGAGCGACACGGATCTGATAGCCGGATTGCACAACGCCGCGTCCAGTGGTTTCGAGCTTCCAGCTCAGTCGGGGATGCGGGGTGTCGATCCCGAGGGGATTCGCTTTGTACTCAGTCGTGAGCGCGGTGACTTTGATGGCCGACCGCGCGGCAGGCGCCGGTGCACTCGCCGATGGACGTCCAGTCAACATGGCCAGCCCCATGACGGCCATGAACGCTCCGGTCATTCTCGTGGACTGCATCTCGCTATCCCTTCTCGGACCACGTGCGTCGTGCGCCGTGCGCGTGAATCCGGCCATCATACTCGCTACGACGGTGAAGCAGGACTGGCGTTCAGCCTCGCGTCGCCGGTATTCTCCCGGCATGCGATTCCGTGTCTGGAGAACGGCACTTCTCGTGACCGCTGCAATGACCGCCGCCATTGCATCGGCCGCTGCGGCTCCTCTTCCTCGTCTTCAGGTGTCGCCCAACAGGCATTACATCGTGACCGAGGATGGGCGTCCGTTCTTCTGGCTCGGTGACACCGCGTGGGAGCTGTTCCACCGCCTGAACCGCGAAGATGCCACTCGTTATCTCGCGCGGCGTGCAGAGCAGCGGTTCACGATCATCCAGGCCGTAGCTCTGGCGGAGTTCGATGGTCTGGGTGCGGCGAACGCCTACGGGGAAACACCCCTCCGCAACAACGATCCGACGCAGCCGAACGAGGCGTACTTCGCGCACGTGGACTGGATCGTGGCCAAGGCCAATTCGCTCGGCCTCTACATCGGGTTTCTTCCGACGTGGGGCGACAAGTGGAACAAGAAGTGGGGGCAGGGCCCGGAGATCTTCACGGTCGAGAACGCTGAACAGTACGGCGAGTGGCTCGGAAGGCGCTATCGAGACGCCGGACTCGTGTGGATTCTCGGGGGCGACCGTCCAGTCGAGAACGCGCTTCAAGGCGACATCATCCGTGCGCTGGCGCGAGGTCTTCGACGAGGCGACGGCGGGCGGCACCTCATGACCTTTCATCCGACCGGCGGCCGCGGGTCGGCCGAGTTCTTCCATACGGATGACTGGCTCGATATCAACATGCGGCAGAACGGTCACGGCGCGGAATACACCGGTCACTACGATCAAACACGCGTGGACTACGACCGCACGCCGGCCAAACCGGTACTCGACGGGGAGCCCATCTACGAAGATCATCCCATCTCGTTCGACGCGAAGAAATTCGGCCACTCCATCGCCAGCGACGTGAGGCGGCCGCTCTACTGGGATCTGTTCGGCGGCGCGTGCGGGCACACCTATGGCAATCACGCCATCTGGCAGATGTGGACGCCGGAGCGTGAGCCCATCAACAATCCGCTGATGCCGTGGACGGAAGCCATCGAGCAGCCCGGCGCCCAACAAATGCAGTACGGGCGGGCGCTCATCGAGTCGCGGCCGTTCCTCACGAGGATCCCGGACCAGTCGATCGTCGTCACCGACCGCGTGCCCACGCGTGTGCCAGGTGCGGGACGATATGCCTTTGCTGCGACACGCGACGAAGCCGGTACCTACGCCATGGTGTACGTACCGGCGGGCCGGTCCTTCAGCGTCCGAATGAATGCAGTCTCCGGATCGAGCGTCAAGGCCTGGTGGTTCAATCCGCGCGACGGACAGTCCACTGCGATCGGAACGTTCCCCAACACCGGCGAGCACGTGTTCGTGCCGCCTGCGCCGGGCGAAGCGCTCGATTGGGTGCTGGTGCTCGACGATGCGGCGAAGAACTATGGGGCGCCAGGGCAGGGTCACGTTCAGTAGGTTCACAAGGTTCAGTAGGTTCACAAGGTTCAGCAGGTTCAAACGGTTCAAGAGGTTCAAACGGTTCAATGGCTTCTTCACTGCATATTGCGATCGTACATGTGCACGTCAGGGCCGACTGCGTCGACTTGTTCTCCGCTGCCACCGACGTCAATGCTGCCAACAGCCGCCAGGAGCCTGGCGTTGTGCGGTTCGATGTCTTGCAGCAGCAGGACGATCCCACGCGCTTTGTGCTCATCGAGGTCTACAAAACGTCTCAGGCCGTGGCCGCCCACAAAGCCACCGCGCACTATGCGACCTGGAGGGACACGGTCGCCCCGTTCATGGCCGAGCCGCGCGTGGGTGTGGCGTACACGAACCTGTCCCCCGCCGACAGCGACTGGTAGCGCATGCAGTTCGAGTTCGCGACAGCCACGGAGATCGTCTTCGGCGTCGGAGTCGCGACTGCCGCAGGCCCGCGAATCGCCAGATTCGGCACCCGCGCGCTGCTCGTCACCGGCGCCGCGGCCGAGCGCGCCGCGACGATCGTAACGGCGCTCGATGCCGCCGGGATTCACCTCGCCACATACTCGGTCCGGCACGAGCCGACGCTGGATGATGCGCGGCAGGCCACGGCGCTCGCGCGAGAACACCGGGCAGAGCTCGTGGTCGCGTGTGGTGGCGGCAGCGCGATCGATCTCGGCAAGGCCGTCGCCGCGCTGCTCGCCAATCCTGGTGATCCACTCGAGTATGTCGAGGTCATCGGCCGTGGACGCCCGATCGACAACCGGTCCGTACCGTTCGTTGCGATTCCCACGACGGCAGGGACTGGAGCGGAGGTGACGAAGAACGCCGTGCTCGGCGCGCCGGACGAGGGGATCAAGGTCAGCGTGAGGAGTCCACACATCCTCGCGAGGCTTGCCGTCGTGGATCCTGCACTCACAGTGGACCTGCCACCCGGGCTCACGGCGGCGACTGGACTCGATGCGCTGACGCAGCTGCTGGAGCCGTTCGTGTCGTCGAAAGCGAATCCCCTCGTCGATGCGCTGTGCCTAGAGGCGCTACCGCGACTGGTTCGCGCATTGCCTCGCGCGGTCGCCAATGGCACGGACGTGGAGGCGCGCACCGCCATGGCCTTCGCGAGCCTCTGCAGCGGTCTCGCACTGGCCAACGCCGGCC
>JBKPMA010000364.1:0-4769 GCA_046731935.1 Acidobacteriota bacterium | reverse complement strand
GTGTATACCCCCGCGAAAGTCCGGGCGGCTGGCAGATCATCGGACGCACACCTGTTGTGCTCTTCGATCCGGCCCGACATCCGCCGACGCTGTTCCGTGTTGGCTTCCGCGTTCGTTTCGACGCGATCGGCCGCGACGAGTTCAATCGGCTCGCGGCCGCGTCTGCAGGCGGCGCCGCATGAGCGTCATCGCCGTCGTCCGGCCCGGCTTTTTTACGACCGTGCAGGACCTGGGCCGGTGGGGCTATCAATCGATTGGTGTGCCGGTCTCCGGGCCGATGGATGAGCGCTCGCATCGTCAGGCGAACGCGATGGCCGGAAATCCGCCGGATGCGGCGCTGCTCGAGGCCACACTCGTCGGACCAGTACTCGATCTGCCGGCGGGGTGTGTCGTCGCTGCGGCAGGCGCGTCGTGTACGCTCATCGCCGACGGCAGGAACCACCAAACACCAGCAATTGTGCAGACCACCACACCCGCGCGGCTCGAGATGTCGCCGTTCCAGCGCGGCGGCCGTGTGTACCTCGCATTCCGGGGCGGCATTGCTACCAAACCGGTGCTCGGCAGCCGAGCCACTGACGTGCGGAGCGGATTGGGAGGCGTGGCCGGCCGTGCGCTTGCAGCCGGCGATGCGCTTCCGCTCGGCTCGGTTCACGACGGTCGCGTGAGCGACGCAGGGCGCCGATATGCCAACGAGCTACCCAATCCGGGCGAGCTGGTGAAACTGAGAGTCGTCGCGGGTCCTCACGCCGTTGGAGCGATCGATGCCTTGTGCGCCGCGCTGTTCACCGTGGGCGCGAGATCCGACCGCGTCGGCTATCGCCTCGAAACGTCCGGACGGCCGGTGACTGCGTCAGGCGATCTCCTCTCGGTGCCTACGACGATGGGATCCGTGCAGGTCACGCCGTCGGGAGAGGTCATCCTGCTGATGGCCGATCGGCAGCCGACGGGGGGATACGCGCAGGTGGGCGTCGTGATCGGTCCCGATCTGCCGCTCGCTGGTCAGCTCACGCCAGGATGCGCGGTGCGCTTCGTGCCGTGCTCGCTGGATGGCGCGCGGCAGGCGCGCGGCAGCGCGCCGTGGCTCGGAGGATCAGGTGAGTAGCCTGGATCCTGCACGCGAACGGATTCGCGCGCTTCAACACGATCTGGTGGCACGCCTCGGTGAGCAGCGAGTCGTTCCCGACGCGCCACTGGCGCCGCTCACGACGTTCCGCGTCGGCGGCCCGGCGGATCTGCTCGTCGAGCCCACGTCAGGCGATGAGCTGACGCTGATTCTCGAACAGTCGACGATGCTCGGCGTCCCCGTCACCATGCTGGGCGGCGGATCGAACGTGCTCATCTCGGACGCCGGCGTCCGGGGTCTCGTCGTACGTCCGCGCGGCGGGCGCGCTGTCGAGATCGCGCCCGGCCACGTGCGCGCCGACGCGGCACTGACCATCAACGGGCTGGTGCGCTGGACCATCAGCCATGGCCTGGCAGGGCTGGAAGCGTGGGCGGGCACTCCGGGAACGGTGGGCGGAGGCGTGTACGGCAACGCACACTGGGGCGGCCACCTGCTCAGCGAACGCATCCATAGCGTCTGGCTGTGGTCCTCGGGTGGATCCGTCGCTGAAATCGCCGCGTCCGACATGGCGTTCGGATACGATGCGAGCCGGCTGCAGACCTCCCGCGAAGTGCTCGTCGCGGCGCGGTTCGTGCTCGACCCAGGCGGCGAACCGGAGGCGCTGCGTGCGACGGCGCGGGCGTCCCTCGCATACCGCAAGCGGACGCAGCCGTTGGACACGCCGAGCGCCGGCTGCATCTTTCAAAATCCGTCCCCCGACGTGTCGATGCCCCCGGGGATCCCCCGATCCGCTGGCGCGCTGGTGGATCGCGCGGGACTGAAGGGGGCGCGGATCGGGGGAGCGGTGGTGTCGCCGACACACGGAAACTTCATCGTCAACACTGGGGGCGCGACGGCGGCTGATATCCTCGCGCTCGTCGAACGCTGCCGCCGCACGGTGCGCGAGCAATTTGGCGTGGATCTGCTCGACGAGATCGTGCTGCTCGGAGAGCATGACAGGACAGCGATCGACAATAACGAATGACGGTTGACGATTGACGAATACGACTCCGAACACGAACAACGAAACCGAATCCGAACACGATACGAATCCGACCACATGTCAACACTGCTGATCGAAGGCGGCCAGAAGCTCTCGGGCCGCGTTGACGTCGAAGGAAACAAGAACTCCGCACTGCCGCTGCTGGCTGCATGCCTGCTGACCGATCAGGAGTGCACGCTCCACAACGTGCCGCGGATCGCGGACGTAGAGGTCATGGCGCGGCTGCTCCTGGACCTCGGCGCGGAAGTCGACGGCATCGGCACGACGACGCTGCGCATCCGCTGCCCGGAGATCCGCACACACGAGCCCGACGCGAGTCTGGTCGGCCGGCTCCGCGGATCGGTCCTGCTGCTCGGGCCGCTGCTTGCGCGGATCGGCCGCGCGCACATCGCGCCGCCCGGGGGGGATTTCCCTGCACGCCGCACCATCTCGACGCACCTGTCCGCGCTCCGGGCCATGGGGGCACGGGAAGTGGCAGGCATGGGGCACGCCCTCGACGCACCCGACGGGCTTCATCCGATGTCGATTTACCTCGACGAGGCGTCGGTCACGGGAACCGAGACCGCGCTCCTGGCCGCCGCGGGCACTCCGGGGCTGAGCGAGATTCGTCACGCGGCCACCGAGCCGCATGTCGTCGAGCTCTGCCAGTTCCTGCGGTCGATGGGCGTCGGTATCAGCGGAGAAGGATCGTCGAGAATCCGCGTCGAAGGCGTCGCAAAGCCCGGAGGCGCCACGCATACGCTCCGCGGCGACTACATCGAGGCTGGAAGCTGGGCGGTCGTGGCAGCCATCACCGGCGGCTCGATCGACGTCATCGGTGCGAAAGCCGACGACGTCGAGGTCTGTGTGGCGGTGTTGCGGCGGCTGGGTGTGCAGTGCACGTTCGAGGACGGCCTGCTGCGCGTCGAGCCCTCAAAGCTCCGTGCGGCAGGACGGATCACGACGGGACTCTGGCCGGGGTTCCCGAGCGATCTCGTCAGTCTCGTGACCGTGCTCGCCACGCAGGCCGACGGCCGAACGCTCGTCCATGACTGGATGTACGAGCTGCGGCTGTTCGCGCTCGAGCAGTTGAGTGGCATGAGCGCGGATCTGTTCCTCTGCGATTCGCACCGGATGATCGTGACGGGTCCGCGGAAGCTGCGCGGCCGCGTGCTCGACACCCGCGACCTGCGATCGGGGATGTCGCTCATTGCAGCCGCGCTCGCGGCCGACGGCGAGAGCCGCGTGGCGCCGCTCGAAACCGTTGAACGCGGCTATAGCCGCGTGGTGGAGCGGCTGGATCGCCTCGGCGCGCGCGTCACGCGCCTCGACTAGCAGTCGCGCGACGGAAGACTCCAGTGGTGCGCCGCAGGTCACATGAATTCTTGGGACCGTGACTCTGGACGGTCTATTGCGGCGGACGATCGGGCGTCGAAGGGGGCGGCTGCTGCTGCTGTCCGGGCGTCGGTGCCGGCGGCGGCAGCACAGGACCGACGGGCTGAGGCTCCGGCCGCTTCGGCACGACCCCGGGTTGATCGACGGGAGGAGCCTGCCCGGGCTCATCTCGGACCGGTTCGTTCGGGAGCTCGATCGCGGGCGTGACTGTGTCGCGGCCGATCTGGAACGGACGCAAATCCGATTCGCTCAAGTCGAGCACGCGGACAATGTGCGGCGTGAGTGTGAGGATGATGTCGGTCGTTTGGGTCTCTTTGCGATTCTGCGCGAAGAGATGACCGACGAGCGGCAGATCGCTCAGACCGGGAATCCCGTTCAGGACACGGCGCTCATCATCGCGGATGAGGCCGGCCATGATGTTCGTCTCGCCGTCCTTCAATCTGATGACGGTGTTGATCGAACGATTTCCAAATGTCGGCAGCCCGCCATATCCGGTGCCCGAGATGCTGCTCACTTCCACCTTCAACACCAGCGACACGTCGTCGTTGTGGTGCGTGCGCGGGGTGATATCGATGTTCACGCCGATGTTCTCGTAATTGAACGACGTGATGGGCTGCTGCGGGACGCCGCCGCTGGCGATAGGCGCAAAGGTCGTCACCGGAACCGGCACGCGCTCGCCGAACCGTGCCTGGGCCGGCATGCCTTCGCTGGTGCGCAGTTGCGGGTTGGCGAGTATGCGCGTATTCGTGTCGCTCTTGAGCAGGCGATAAAAGAGCGTGGGGAAGCCGGTGAGAATGATGTCCGCCGAGGTCAGGCTGCGTAGATCGCGAAGCGTGAATGGATCTTTGTTGACCGCAATGGCGCCGTTGATGCCGGTCGGGTCGCCGCTGGCTACCGGAGTGGCAATCTGCAGGCCGTATTCCTGCAGGCGCGTGCGGTCTACTTCCAGCAGCTCGACGTCGATGACCACCTCGGGCCTCGCCTTGTCGATCGCGGTGATCACGCGCGAGGCGGCCGCAATGCGATCCGGGGAGTCTTTGATCGTGATGGCGTTGGTGGCCGGTACGCCCGCGATCCGCCGCGCATCGATGACGATACGGAGCAGATCGATCGTCTCCTTCAGATCGGCGTTGCTCAGATAGAAGGTCCGCACGATCTCTTCGTCGTACTCGCGCCGTTTGGCCGCCGTGTCGGGCGCGATCGTGACCGTTCGCGGTGCGGTCACGCGGTAGAAATTGTGCGTGCTCGTCGTGAGCGACGACAGCGCATCGTCGAACGTCACGTTGTGCA
>JBKPMA010000363.1:0-2646 GCA_046731935.1 Acidobacteriota bacterium | reverse complement strand
GCGACGACGTGGCGCAGCAGATCCTGTTGGACGCGTTTCGTGCGTTGCCGCGCTATCAGGGAGCGTCCCGGCTCTCCACCTGGATCTACTCCCTGTCGTTGCGGCGCGTGGCCGATCACTTTCGCTCTTCGCAGCGGCGCGACGTGGCGTCCGGTTGGCCGGGGGACGATACGTTTCCACCCTCGCCAGCGATGTCGAGCGCACACGCTCCAGACGAGCAAGTCGTCAAGGCCGAGGAGGGCGAGCGGCTCAGGCGAGCGGTCTCACGCCTGGCGGAGCCCGAGCGCTCCGTCGTCCTGGCCTACTATTTGGGAGAGATGTCGGTGACGGAGATTTCTCGCGCGCTGAACATGCCGGAGGGGACCGTCAAGACCCGGCTCCATCGGGGACGTCAGGCGCTGCGCAAGGAGTTGATGGTCCCTTGAACTGCGACGCTTTCCTCGACCACCTGTACGACAACGATGTCCGAGCGGCTGGGCGCGGCCTGGGCAAGCTACCGCCGGACATGGCCGCACACATGCTCGTCTGCGACAAGTGCCGCGCGGCGTACGACGCGGCCCGCGCTGATGATCGGCTGCTGACTCGCGTGCTGCTGGATGTGCCCTCTCCCGCGTGGCGAGCGGAGGTATTGCGACACATTACGCGCGTCCCGCGCACGGCCTGGTCGCAGCGCATCGCCACCGTGAACGACGTCGTGATCTGGGGAATCCTTGGAGTGGCAGCGTCGCAGATCCTCCTCGGGGAGCGCTCGACCGCCGCGTACGTCGCGGCCTTCGGGGCCGGCAGCGCCGCGGCTCTGCTGGGTCCGAGTCTGGCGAAGCACTGGCAGGCGATTCGTCGCCCACTGCGGTGGGTGTAAGGCCGCTTCACGCGGCGCAACGTCCGCAGGGTGACCGCGGACTTCCAGAACGAACGGCGAGTTCTGAGGAGGAACTCCACAGCCATGGTGATGCATTCGACACTCGTTGCCACACGGCGAAGCGTGCTCAGGGCGGCCATTCTGGTCGCGGCCTGCTCATGTGCGGCGCCCGCCTTCGCGCAGTTGAACGACACGATGACGCCGATCGCCACCCCCGATCAGCCGAATGCGATCGAGATTGGCACACCCCCGCTCCCCGACGCGAAGGCTCAAGAATCGTGGCACTCGCAATATGACAGCAAGTTCGCTCGCAACGTCACGGTGGCGACGATCACGCCGTTCTTGCCCGACCCGGCCAAGGCCAGCGGTGCCGCCGTCGTCGTGGCTCCGGGCGGCGGTTTCAGAACGCTGTCGATGGAGAACGAGGGCTGGAATGTCGCTCGCGCGCTGGCCGAGCGCGGCGTTGCGGCATTCGTGCTCAAGTACCGGCTGAATCAGACGCCGGCGGACATGGCCGGATTCGAACGTTCGATGAAGGAGATGTTCTCGAGCGCCGCGCGCCCGCGCCCTGCGACGCCTCCTGATCCGCAGCAGATGATGGCTCGACTCGCGCCGCAGCTCGAAGACGCCCGCGCCGCCTTCGCGCTGATCCGCCGCCGCGCCGCCGAGTGGAAGATCAATCCGGAGCGCATTGGCATGGTTGGGTTCTCGGCTGGCGCCATGCTGACCCTCGCCACCGAGCTGAGCGGGCAGGACGCCAAGCCGGCGTTCATCGGCATCATCTACGGTCCGCTGGCCCCGGTGACCGTCCCGGCCGACGCGCCGCCACTGTTCGTCGCGCTCGCTGCCGACGATCCGTTCTTCGCGAATGGCGGTTTCGGACTGATCGACAGTTGGCGTGCGGCCAAGAAGCCCGCCGAGTTCCACCTCTATGAGCAGGGCGGTCACGGCTTCGGGATGTACCCGAAGGAAACGACCAGCACGGGCTGGTTCAATGCCTTCGTGAGTTGGCTGACGATGCACGGGATGGTCAAGCCCACGGCCTGAATGCGTGCGAGGCGGCGGGGCGTACCCGCCAACGAGCCGATTTGGCATCACGCCGCGCGGAGCGCACTCGGCATGTGCCCGAAAAGACTTGACCCGGTGCACGCCGGGCGCGACGATCCGCACGTAGTCGCGGGCGCCGACCGGCGCTCAACCGCCGCCACTGACCGTCTCCAGCACCCCCGGCCTGGAGTCACGCGCGGCTCGCGTTCAACAGCGAGGGAGACATGCAGCGGCTTCGAATTCCGTTCATCTTTCTGTACGCGCTTCTCTACGCGGGGCTCTGCGCGGGAACAGCCAACGCCCAGGTAGACACGGGCTCGATTCTCGGGACGATCCGAGACAAGAGCGGCGCGGTCGTTCCCGGAGCCACCGTGAGCGTGCGCGAAGCCGCGACGAACGCTTCGACAACGTTCACGGCGGACGCAGCGGGAAATTACGTCGCGACGCCTCTTCGGATTGGCACGTATTCCGTCACCGTCGAGTTGGCCGGCTTCAAGACCGAGACACGCGAAGGCATCGTGCTCCGCGTCCAGGACCGGCTGCGCCTGGACTTCGACTTGGAGCCGGGCGATATCAAAGAGTCAGTGGTTGTCACTGGCGAAGCGCCACTCGTCCAGTCAGAGACGTCCTCGCTCGGTGAGGTCGTCGACAAGCGACAGATCGTCGACTTGCCACTGAACGGCCGTAACTACATCGACCTCGCGACCCTGACAAGTGGCGTCATCCGTACCGCTGAAGGC
>JBKPMA010000362.1:0-5476 GCA_046731935.1 Acidobacteriota bacterium | reverse complement strand
GATGCAGCCCATCCTTGCCAGCGGTCGCGACTGACAGCGCATACCCGCGCTCGAGCAGGCGGGCCCAGAAGTTCAGCGTGATGCGCCGGATCCCGACGTGGACGTTCAGAAAGTCGGGCTCGACGATCAGGAGCGCTCGGTTCGCCACTCAGACCCCGCCCACCGCGTGACGCTTGTACTCGACGAGTGTGGGACCGTTAGACGCTTCGGCTCTGGGAGCCTTCGATTCTTCGACTGTCAGCGTGCAGAGGCCGAACGTTCGTGGATGTTGCTCGCGTCCAACGGCCACGATCGGCGTCTGTCCGCTCATTCGCGCATAGAACGTCAGCACGAGGCTCGTGCCGTTCGCAACGACTACCGCTGGCACTGTGACGGTGCGCGTCGTCGAAGATGCGCCGTCGAGCGGCCATGCGGCGACTGGAATGTCGTTGACGGCCAGTCCGACCACGTCGGCAGCTCCGGGATCGTCCTGCGCGCTTACCAGCTCCAGCCGTAGGCGGATGTTCGACACGGGTGCCTCGGCGAGCGTGAGACGCACCTCGGATACGGCTCCCCCGGCCCACACACCCCAGCGTTCGGGCGTCGAAAAGCCGCGCGCAAGTCCCGCAGCACCATCCGTGTCTTTCCCGAACCGCACGACCGCTCCTGGAACGACGCGATGCACGTGCACCGGGTGCAGCTCGAATGCGGCGAGACAGAGCGATGAGTCGCCGCTCTCCAACGGCAACCGCATCCTCAAGTGACAGTTGTGATGCTCGACGACCTCTGGTGGAAGGTCGGCATGAAGCACGCGCTGTGGACCGTGCTGCACCGTCACCGGCACAATGTGATCATTGACGTCGACGACACGTGGTGTGCCGCTGATTTCGCCGAGCGTCAGCGTCAGCCGATACCCGTCTCGAGACTGAGACGGCACCCGCAGCGAAATCTCCGGCACGTCGGACGCAATCCAGGTAGCCGCATCCTCTTTGAACGACCACCCACGCCCGAACGTGACGCCCTGCAGCAGAGCCCGCCGTCCGGCCTCGCCCCCGCCGAAGGACACGCGTGAGTAGTCATAGGGCACGCTCTGCGTCCGGCCAATGCCAGCATTGCTCGGCAGCACGAACGTGTCGTCCACCCATGGAATTGCTTCGAAGGACGACAGATACTTCGGCCGATCCGCAGTCACCAGCGTCACGTGCCGCGCGAGCCGGGGTACGAGACCGGCGTGTGTCATGCGCCTCGTGAGCTCGACGTCTTCGGCCTGGTTCCAGAACAGCAGTTCGTTCCACGCATGCGCCTGGAGCACGTGCCGCTTCGCAATCATCACGCCGCCGTTCACGTAGAGATGCGGGTGGTAGTCACCGTACTCGAGCATTCCGGGCGGACTCCAGTTCCAGTCCGTCCCAAGCGCGACCCAGTCGGGCATCCGGCTGCCGCTGGCCGTGACCTGCCGGCAGACGAGGACGTCAAAATCGCCGCCGAACGATCGCATCTGGTGCAGGAAGTCCGGTGCGAGTGTGTAGCGATCGTGCGCAATGACCAGGTTCTCGTACCGGGCGGCATCGACGATCTGGTTCTTCTTTCGCGTGATCCAGCCGCGATCGGCAAAGGCGTCGGGCTGCACCACCAGCCGCACATCCGGTGCACCGTCGAGCTGAGTCCGGACCGACTCCGGACCGCAGACGACGATCTCGGAGTCGACGTCCGAGAGACCATCCAGCGCGCGCACGCTCCGGATGAAGTGCTCGACGTACTCGGGCTTCCGGCCGTCGGTAATCACGCCGAACGTGAACGCGTCCGTCCGTGACGGCCGGCGGTCCGTGGTCTGCAAGTCGAACACAGCCAGTGCCGCCCCATTCACATGCTGATGGTGAACGCGCAGCGCTACCTTGGCCTGCGTCCAGGACCGGATGAAGCTGGCCAGGCGAAATACCGTCAGGAACTGCGATTGAGACGACCGCACGATGAGCGTTCCGCCGGGGACCAGCGTACGGAGCGCCTCGTCGAGAATCAGCGGCCATTGTTTGTAGCGGGCCAGATCGCGTTCGACGAGATACGCGACCTCGAACGACTGATGGCGTTCGGACGCCATCCGGAAGTCTGCGCGCGCGTCGTAGATCCTGGGATCGGCGGTGACAAACGGAACCGGCGGATGCGACCCCGCCCAGAACACCCGTTGTGCACCGAGCACCAGGTTGAGCAGATCGCGGTCGAGGACGCTCATGAGCGCGGAAGCCGCGATCAGCCCGTGAGGCCGACAGCACGATCGGATCGCTCGAGTCCGGCCGCGCGGTGTGACACCGGGTTGGAAAGAAATCGACCGAGATCGGCGGGAATGCCGAGCCCGTGCATGCCCGCGCCGTCCCGTCCCACGTTGTGGATGGCGACGCGCGCTCCGCGCGCCAGCAGCTCGTTATAGACAGGCGCGACGTAGAACTCGCCGTTGACTCGAAGGTCCTTCGCTATCATCTGGTCGGCACCGCACACGAAATCACGCCCGCGGCGGAAGTTATAGATCCCGACGGTGGCCTCGGCCGAGATGACCTGCTTTTCGACGACTCGGGTCACCCATCCCGCCGCATCCAATCCGACAAACGACCACTTCGGATCGTGCGCCTCCATCGTCATGATCAAACCGTCGGCATACGGCTCGTCCATCGACGCGAGATAGTCATCGATCCGGATGTCGACCCACTGATCGCTGTTGGCCAGCATCAGCGGATCGTCCGAGTCGATCAGGTCGCGAGCCAGCAGCACGGTACACGCCGCGCCCTCGGTGACCTGGGCGACCGGCACGACCCGGCAGCCTGGAGCTGCACGCTCCAGCGTCGCCCGCATGCCGAGATGCTGCAGATGTTCATCGAGCGCGAGAAAGATGAAGCGGTGCGGCACGCGAGGGCGGACGTTCTGGACCACCAGCTCGATCATGGGCACGCCGTGCACCGAAATGAGCGGCTTCGGCAGATCGTAGCCCGCAGCGACGAAGCGGCTGCCCCGGCCGGCAATCGGAAGGACGATATTCAGCATGCGATCTCGAGACGCGCGCGCCGTGCTGCCTGCAGGCGCTCTACTTCTTCTGGTGTGCCGAGCCCGTGCATCTGGTCGGCGGTGATGGCGAAGGCGCCGATCCGGCGCCCTTGCAGGACGAGCTCGTTGTAGACCGGCGCGACGAAGAATTCGCCGCCGCGCGATGCGTTCTTGATCAGCATCCGTTGCGCGCCCTCGGCAAAGTCGGTTCCGCGGCGGAAGTAGTACAGGCCGGCCGTGGCGTTCCTGCTGATGGGTTGCTTTTCGGCAACAGCCACCACCTGATCGTGCTCCGTGCGCACGTACGACCAGCGAGGATGCGTGTTGGGGAACGTCATGATGTAGCCGTCCCACTGTCCGGCGCGGGCGGCCGCGAGAAAGCGATCCACTCCGACGTCGACGATCTGGTCCGCATTGGCCACCAGCAGCTCGTCGTCTTTCGCGAGATGCTCCATGGCGAGCAGCACGCTGCACAACGCGCCCGCGGTCGGCTGCCGCATGCTGATGACGTCGCAGTCTGGTGCCACGAGACGAAGGACGTCTCCAAGCGCATAACTCTGCACGTGCTCCTGCCGGCACACGAACACAAAGTGATGAGGCTCGGCGGGCGTGAGGTTTTCGACGACCAGCTCGATGAGCGGCTTCCCCTCGATCTCGACCAGCGGCTTGGGGAAGGTATACCCGCGCTCCACGAACTGCCGCCCCTCGCCTCCCATCGGCACGATGATGCGGATCATGCGGCGACTCCGGTCTGCGGCTGGCCGTGCCGCTCGGCGCGATCAATCGCCGCGCGCACGCGGAAGTAATCAACCTCGTCGAAGCCCTGGACGCGGCACACGTGTGCGCCGGAACGCCGCGCGGCCTCGACGCCGTGCGGAGCGTCCTCGACGATCAGGGCGTCGGCTGGCGGTACTCCCATTCGTTCGAGCGCGCGGATGTAGATTTCGGGATCCGGCTTCGGCCGGGTCACGTCTTCGTTACTGATCAGGAACTCGAAGTAGTCGCGCAGGCCGGCCTGATGAATCATCAGCTCCACACTGTCGCCGACCGCGTTCGAACACACGGCCATGCGATATCCCTCCTGCCGAAGCCGGCTCAGCATGTACTCCTTCTCGAACACGGGCCTGCACCTGGTCAGGACCTCTTCGCGGGTGTAGACCTGCTTCAGGTTGTTGATGATGTCGTGCAGCGAGGACGGCAGCCCCTTTTCGACCGTGAGCATCTGGAGCTTCTTGCGCGTCGGCAGGCCGTTGTAGTCGGCCAGGTGCTCGTATCGCGTGATGTCGAAGCCGAAGAGCCGCAGGCCGCGGTTGAGCGCCTCGTAGTGCCATTCGGTGGCATCGATCAGCACGCCGTCGAGATCGAACAGGATCGCCGAGATGCGGCTCACGTCGGACTCCTTCGTCCCGTCAGGCCGGATACTTGTCGCCGCGGACGCTCGGCATCTTCACGACGACGGTCGTCGTCGGCTCGAGCGTCCGGAAGTCGGCCGCATCGCCTGGATCCAGAATGACGATGTCGCCGGCTTCGAACGTCGTTCCATTCATCACGACGCGGCCGCTCGCGATGAGCGTCAGCTCGGTCGCGACACGGTGCACGTGCCTCGGCTCGGCCGCTCCCGCCTCGTAGTGCTTGCAGGCCACCTCACACGCCGTCGTCTGCAGGCACGACGGCTGGAAGTCACCGACGAACCAGCCACCGGTCATGTCCGCGAGCCGTGCGTGCTTCACGCGCGCACTCCGTGCGTCACGCCGTCGAGATATTCGCGGAGCTCGACGGGATAGTCCGTGCAGATCCCGTCGACGCCCCAGGCATTGAACTGTGCCCACCGCGCGCGGCTGCGCTCGAGCGAGCTGCCATGGAGATCCGGCGACACGGCGTGCACGGTGCGTCCCGCCTGCTTCAATCGGCGTACGTCAGCTTCCGTCGCCCACGGGCGTTCGAATTCGTCGAGCCAGATGACGGAGGCGGCGCGGATCGCGAGCGCGCGCTCGATCGACTCGCCGCGATCGCTCACACGTGCCGCGATGCGAACGTCCCGATCGAGCGATCGGAATCGTTTGGCCATCTCTCCTGGTACGGGCTCGATGAGCTCCATGTCGAACAGGAACACCTGCCGCAGGACGTGCTGGTCTCTCAGGTAATCGAGCAGCGCGCGTTCGTAGCCAATCTCCTTGACGTTCAAGGCGACCGTCCGATCTGGATACGCGCGGAGCAGCTCGAACACATCGTCGGCCAGGGCATCGTCGGCCGCGGGCTGCGGATCGTGCGCGATGTAGAACCGGCCGTCAGACGCGCGCCGGATGTCGGTCTCGATGCCGAAGCCGCGTGTGAGTGCGGCGCCAATCGCCGCGCGGCTGTTCTCGCCCCGAAGAGGGCGGCCCGCGAGGTTGCCGCGATGTGCGAGCACGGTGCTCATGGCAATCGGCGCTGCAAGCCGGCTGCCCGGGACGGGGTGCCTGCC
>JBKPMA010000361.1:0-4737 GCA_046731935.1 Acidobacteriota bacterium | reverse complement strand
GTCATCGCCGCGGCACGTGCCGGACACGAGGGGCGGGTCATCGTCGTGTTTCAGCCGCACCGCTACACGAGGACGTCACAGCTCGGCGGCGAATTCGCGTCGGCGCTTTCCGCGGCCGATCTGGTCGTGCTCACCGACATCTATGCGGCCGGTGAAGATCCGCTCCCTGGCGTTGCCATCGAGCAGCTCGCAGCCGCCGCGACGCATGCCGCGCCAGGCCGTGTGGAGCTGGTGAAAGCGTTGACCGACGTGCCGGCCGCCGTGGCTCGCCTCGCGCGCGCCGGAGATCTCGTGATCACCATGGGGGCCGGATCGATCGGCCACGCCGGTCCGGCAATTCTCGAGGAGCTGGCGCGATGCCGGTAGCAGCGCCCGCGGACAGGCGCTTTCGCCGCACGCAGGCGAAGCCCGTCCGGCGGCGGCGTGGCGTGCTGCTGCGCATGCTGCATGCCGCACGCGTGATTGCCTCGTTCGTCTGCTTCGCCTGGGGCGTCTATCTGCTCGGTCAGCAGGTCGCGCACGCCCGCAGCCTCCACGTCGATCGGATCGTGGTGCGCGGGAATGCGCGGGTGCCCACGCGCGAAGTGCTCGACCGTCTGCGCGGGCTGCGAGGAGAGCACGTCCTGAACGTCGATCTCGAGCACTGGCGGCATCAGGTGCTCTTGTCGCCGTGGGTGGAATACGCGGCCATCCGGCGTGTGCTGCCGTCGACGATCGAGATCTTCGTCCGCGAGCGGCAGCCGATGGCCATCGGGCGCTTACACGACGAGCTGTACCTCGTCGATTCCGACGGCAACATCATCGACGACTACGGCCCGAGCTACGCGCAGCTCGATTTGCCGCTGGTGGACGGGCTCTCGCCGCAGAAGGCCGGCCAGCCGCTGGTGGACGACCGCCGTGCGGAGTTGGCCGGACGCGTGATCGCCGCGCTGCGGCGAGACGATCAGCTGTACCGCAAGGTGTCGCAGATCGTCGTGAACGACGAGCACGACGCGGCCGTGATCCTCGACGGCGACCGGGCCCTCGTCCGCCTCGGCGAGGACCAGTTCCGCGAGCGGCTGCAGATGTACTTGGAGCTGGCTCCCCGCCTTCGGGAGCAAGTGCCGGCGATCGACTCGGTAGACCTGCGGATCGACGGCCGCGTGTACGTGAAACCCGTACGCACGGCCGCGTCCGCGATGCGGTAGGGACGCGCGCAGCCCCAGGCGCGCAAGGAGCATACGTGGCCCGGAAAGAAAAATACGTGGTCGGACTCGACGTCGGGACCTCGAAGGTCGCGGCCATCGTCGGCGAGCTGATCGACGAAGACGGCCTCGACATTGTCGGTATCGGCGTTGCCGAGTCGAACGGCATCCGCCGCGGCGTCGTGACCAACCTCGAAGCAGCCGTCGAGTCGATCAAGAAGGCGATCGAAGAGGCGGAGCTCACGGCCGGCGTTGAAATCGACTCCGTCCATCTCGCGGTCGCCGGGCCGCACATCAAGGGCTTCAACAGCCGCGGCGTGATCGCGGTCGCCGGCAAGAGCCGCGAGATCATGCGCGATGACGTGCGGCGGGCGCTCGACGCGGCCAAGGCCGTGTCGCTGCCGAGCGGGCGCGAAATCCTTCACGTGCTGCCGCAGGACTTCGTCGTAGACGAGCAGGACGGCATCGGGTCCCCGATCGGCATGACCGGCGCGCGTCTTGAAGTGAACGTGCACATCGTCACGACCAGCGCCACTGCGATTCAGAACGTCGTGGGCTGCGTGAACCGCGCCGGCGTGCGCGTCGTCGAGAGCGTGATCGGACAGCTGGCGTCGGCCGAATCCGTGCTGACGGCCGATGAGAAAGAGCTGGGGGTCGCGCTGGTCGACATCGGAGGCGGCACGACCGACGTCGCGATTTTCGAGCGCGGCAGTCTCTGGCATACGGGAGTCATCGGCATCGGCGGCGACCACTTCACCAACGACATCGCTGTCGGGTTGCGGATGCCGATCCCGGATGCGGAGAAGCTGAAGCGGAAGTGCGGCTGCGCGCTCTCGGCGATGGTCGAGGAAGACGAGACGATGGATGTGGCGAGCGTAGGTGGACGCCGATCCCGCGTCATGCCGCGCCGGATCCTGTCGGAGGTGCTGCAGCCGAGAGCGGAGGAGATCTTCCATCTGGTCTGGGACGAAATCCGACGCGCGGGCTACGAGAAATCACTCAACTCGGGCATCGTCCTAACGGGCGGCGCCTCGATCCTCGAGGGCATGCCGGAGATCGCCGAGCAGATCTTCGACCTGCCGATCCGGAGGGGTGCGCCGAGCGGTATCGGCGGGCTCGCCGACCACGTCAGCAGCCCGGCGTTTGCGACCGCCGTGGGGCTGGCGATGTACGCGCAACGGAACATGACCGCGGAGGGGTCCAAGGGAATGAACCCCAACACGTTCAGCCGGGTGGCCGACCGGCTGCGGCTGATGTTCCGCGAGTTCTTCTGACACTAGGGAAGGGGAGGCGAGATGTCGGATTCGTTCGAATCCGTTCCTGTGTTCCGGGACGTCCTGGAACACCATCCGAAGGAGCTGCGGCTCATGCTGGACGAGGAGCGGCGCGCAGGCGCGCGCATCAAGGTGATCGGAGTCGGCGGCGGCGGCAGCAACGCCGTCAGCCGCATGGTGCAGGCGGGCTTCGACGGTGTCGAGTTCATCGTCGCAAACACGGACCTGCAGGCGCTCAACTCGAATCCCGCGCCGGTGAAGCTGCAGATTGGCAGCAAGCTCACCAAGGGCCTTGGAGCCGGCGCCGATCCGAACGTCGGCCGCCAGGCCGCGCTCGAGGACACCGACAAGCTCATCGCGGCGCTCGGCGGCGCCGACATGGTCTTCGTCACGACGGGGCTCGGCGGCGGCACGGGCACCGGCGCCGCACCGGTTATTGCGAGTCTCGCCAGCGAACTTGGCGCCCTCACGATTGCCGTGGTCACGAAACCCTTCAAGTTCGAAGGGCGGAAACGTCAAGTGCAGGGAGACTGCGGTCTCGAAGCCTTGCGCGAGTGCGTAGACACGGTCATCACGATCCCCAACGAGCGGCTGCTGTCGATCATCAACCGCGACACCTCCGTCCTTGACGCCTTCACGACGGCAGACGATGTGCTGCGGCAGGCCATCCAGGGGATCTCGGATCTGATCCTGGTGCCTGGTCTGATCAACCTCGACTTCGCGGACGTCAAGACCATCATGTCGGGCATGGGCCTGGCGATGATGGGCACCGGCACGGCCGAGGGCGAACACCGCGCCATGGACGCCGCCCGGCGTGCGATCTCGAGTCCGCTGCTCGAGGGTGCGTCGGTGCAGGGCGCCCGCGGCGTGATCATCAACGTGACCGGCGGTCCGGATCTGTCGCTCATGGAGGTGAACGAGGCCTCGCTCATCATCCAGGAGGCAGCGCACGAAGAGGCGAACATCATCTTCGGCGCCGTCATCGATCCCTCGTTGCACGGACGCGTGAAGCTGACCGTGATCGCCACCGGCTTCGATCGCGCCACGTCGTCACGCGTGCCGGCGGCGACGCAAAGCAAGACGCCGGTGGATCTGCACAACTACACCAACGGACGCGCGAGTTCGGCGTCGATCGACATGTCGGCGACCGCGAAGGCCTCGTTCGGCCGGCGTTCCGGGATCGACATGGGCAGCATGCCGATGGCCATGGCGGTCGGTGCCGAGGGTCAGGCGGCAGACGGCGAACAGGAATCGCCGCTTGACGTGCCTGCATTCCTGCGTCGCCAGTCTGAGGGGTAAGTACCCCTGACGACTGACTGCATTGCCGATTGACGATTGACGATTTGACGTGCGACGGATCGGCTCCGTCGAGGCCGTCAGCTATTCGTCAATCGTCCATCGTCTTCTGTCAATCGCTCCTATCGGGCGTTCAACATCAGAACGCCCCGGCGGCTCCCCTTTCGGCGGCGGAACCGCAGCAGCCGCACGCCGCCCAACGTGGCCGGCGCCGGCTGCTCCGGGATCGGCTCGTCTTCGACACATTCGCGGCGGCCCGTGCCGTCCGGCACCGTGTGCCCTCGTAACGCGGCGGCACTGGCTTCGTAGGCCGCCGCATCAGCTCGCGATGGCACTCTCGGCCTCGAACGCCTGATAGGCCTCGAGGATGGCTTCTCGCACGCGCTCCTGCGCAGTCGCATCGACGATCGGCCGCAGTAATGCAAAGCTGCGGCGTTCGCCGTTGACGGAGTACTGCCGCGCAGGGAACGTCACGTTGCGGTGACCGCCCGATTTCCGTTCCCAGATGCCGAAGCCAATGAGTTTCAGTCCTGCCAGGGTGCCGTCGGTGAAATGCAACTCCGCATCCGCGAGTTTGCCCGGCGGATTGCCCTTGTCGTTGGGCGTGATTTTCACGACCATGTGCGCCTCCTCGCCGGCCGGCCATGCGTCGGCTCGACGCCCGTCCTCAGCGCAAAGAGCACGCCGGATGGATCGTGCGGAATGTGTTTGTGCAAGCCGCAGCGGATAGGACGGTTGGCGCTGCGCGGCCGAGGGGAGGTCGGCGCAGGGCCGAGCGGAAGCGCTGAAAGATGGAAACCGGGGTTGTCAGTCGCCCACGAGGATCACGTGGGCCAACGCCAGCGTGTCTGCGTGAGTGATGGTCAGAAAGGCCTGTTTCGCACCAAGTGCGTCGAAGTGGCGGCGTGCCGCGCCATGAAACGCCAGTTGCGGAGGACCGCCCCGCCGGATGACTTCGATGTCGCGCCACAACACACCCGCGC
>JBKPMA010000360.1:0-5071 GCA_046731935.1 Acidobacteriota bacterium | reverse complement strand
GCCGCGTTCTGACCACCCCGATCGCATTGTCAAAGGTGCCTTTACCGTTCCTGCGCTCCGGTCGTGGGCCGCAGGAATTCCGACACATGTGCCATTGTGCACACCCCTCGCGGCACATGTGTTCGTATAGTTGCCAGTAGAGCCTCCCAGAACTGAGCCCTCCACGACGCGGGGCGCCTTCTCTGACCTCTCACCGACGCAGTTTGGAGCACCCATGAATGTCAGACCGCTGCACGACCGTCTCATCGTTCAACGCCTCGAAGACTCCGATCAGCGCGCCGGCGTCATCATCATTCCGGATTCCGCCAAGGAGAAGCCGCAGCAGGGCACGGTGCTGGCGGCTGGCCTCGGCAAATGCAACAAGGATGGCAAGCGGGTGCCGCTCGATGTCAAAGCGGGCGACACGATCCTGTTTGGAAAGTACTCCGGCCAGGAAATCAAGCTGGAGGGTGTCGAGTACCTCATCATGAAGGAGGACGACGTCCTCGCCATCGCGAATACCGGCGTCGGTGCCGGCGCGCCCGTCTCGAAAAATACGAAGAAGGGCAGCTGATCATGGCCAACCAGATTACCTACGGCGATTCGTCGCGCCAGGCGATTCTCCGCGGCGTCAACAGCCTCGCGAATGCGGTGAAGGTGACGCTCGGGCCCAGGGGGCGCAACGTGATCCTCGACAGGAAGTTCGGGTCTCCCACGATCACCAAGGACGGCGTCACCGTGGCGAAGGAGATCGACTTGAAGGACGCCCTGGAGAACATGGGCGCCCAGATGGTGAAGGAAGTCGCAAGCAAAACGTCAGACGTTGCCGGAGATGGCACGACGACGGCCACCATTCTCGCCCAGGCCATTTATCGTGAAGGCGCGAAGAATGTCACGGCCGGGGCCAACCCGATGGCCATCAAGCGTGGGATCGAGCAGGCCGTGGCCGCGATCACCGGCGAGCTGCAGAAAATGTCGAAGCCCGTGACCGGGCCGATGATCGCGCAGGTCGGTACGATCTCGGCGAACCACGATCAGGCCATCGGACAGATCATCGCTGACGCCATGGATAGAGTCGGGAAGGACGGCGTCATCACGGTCGAAGAGGCGAAGACGCTCGAAACCTCGCTCGAGGTCGTCGAAGGCATGCAGTTCGACCGCGGCTATCTCTCGCCGTACTTCGTGACGGATCCGGAGCGCATGGAAGTGGTGCTCGACAATCCCGTCATCCTGATACACGAAAAGAAGATCAGCGCGATGAAAGATCTGCTGCCGATTCTGGAGCTGGTCGCGAGTGCCGGCCGCCCACTGCTCATCATCGCCGAGGACATCGAGGGTGAGGCGCTGGCAACGATCGTCGTCAACAAGCTGCGTGGCACCCTTCAGGTCGCTGCCGTCAAAGCCCCAGGGTTCGGCGATCGGCGGAAGGCAATGCTCGAAGACGTCGCGATTCTGACCAGTGGCCGGGCAGTGACCGAGGACCTTGGGATCAGACTCGAGTCCCTCACCCTGGAGGATCTCGGTCAGGCCAAGAAGGTCACGATCGACAAGGACAACACCACGATCATCGAAGGCGCCGGCAGCCCGGCGGCCATCGAGGGACGCGTGAAGCAGCTGCGCGCGCAGGTCGAAGACACCACGTCTGACTATGACCGCGAAAAGCTACAGGAGCGGCTCGCGAAGCTCGTGGGCGGCGTCGCGATCGTCAAGGTCGGCGCAGCGACCGAGACCGAAATGAAGGAGAAGAAGGCGCGCGTCGAGGACGCGATGCACGCGACGAAGGCTGCGGTCGAAGAAGGCATTGTCGCCGGCGGCGGCGTCGCGCTCCTTCGGGCATCCACCGTATTGCGCACGCTGAAGCTTGACGGCGAGGAGCACGTCGGCGTCGCGATCATCGCGCGTGCGATCGAGGAGCCGCTGCGCTGGATCGCGTCGAATGCCGGTCACGAGGGAGCCATTGTCGTCGAGCGCGTGAAGGCGATGACGGGCGATGACGGATTCAATGCACAGACCGACGAGTACGAAAACCTGGTTCAGGCAGGCGTCATCGATCCAACGAAAGTCGTTCGGTCGGCGCTCCAGAACGCCGCGTCAGTGGCAGGGTTGCTGCTGACCACCGAAGCAGTCATCTCTCGCATCCCCGATCAACAACAGAACGGAGCGATGGCGGCCAGCGGAATGGACGGTAGCGGATACTGACGTGCGCTGGTCAGCGGGGTCGTGCTGCTCGTCGTCGTGCCGCGGTCATCCCTGCGATCGGTCTTCTCGTGCACCGATCGCGTCCTCTGCGATGGCGATCTCGTCATTCGGCAATCCGTCGTCGTCCAACCCGGGTGCATTCGACCGGAGATAGGGATGATCGTCCTCGATAACGCCCTTGTGCATGTCAGCGTCACCTGACGAATGCCATGTCGCACCGCGGTGAAGCTCGGCAACGGGTTCGTTAGTTAGCATCTGTACCCACTCAGCACGAGTATGACTGCTGCACGCGGCTGGCGCTGTCCAATAGAGGACAACGCGGGCGTACCCGTCCCCGTACACTAATTGAGTGATTCCAGCCGCCGATGCGGCGAGACATGTTGCGCGCATCGAGCAACGAATGGGGCTCACTGCCGCCGTTCCGGCGGATGATCGACCCGGCTGAAGAGAAATTGAAAGGTGAAATCATGTTGAGCAGCATTACCCGGGCGAGGGTAATTCAGGTGTGGCTCGCAGCGGTGGCGGTCGTCGTCGTCGCCGCCGTGGCGTTCGGCGCAACGGTGACAGCCGGTCTCGCCGGCGTTGTCCTGACGCTGAGCATCGTTCCACCCCTTGTCGTGTTCCTGCTGTGGCCAGAAGCCCAGTCTCTTACGGCGGGAGACGTGCTCCGCGGCACGGATCGTCGCAGGTGAAACGGCTCATCGGCCCGTGATGGAAATTCGATCGCCGGATGGAAGAGGACGGACCATGATGAACGCTCGGACGCTCGCGATTGTGGCTTGCGGGATTCTTGGCCTGAGCCGCGGGATCGAGGGGCAAGGCTTCTCGCACTACCGGAACTTCGCGTTGGGCAGCGATGTGGCCTCGGTTGCCGCTCTTGCGAGCGTCAATCCCGCAGAGGCAAAAACGATCCATCAGCGGCCCGCCGTGCTGCAGGACCTCCAATGGCGGCCGTCGCGATGGGTGGCTGGATCGACTGCGAGTTCAGTGGATCCGGTGGAGCAGATCCTCTTCAGCTTCTACAACGATCAATTGTTCCGGGTCGTGGTCGACTATGGTCACGAACGGACACAGGGCATGACGGATGCGGACATGATTGAGGGGATCTCCTCGATCTATGGCGCGACCCTCCCTCGCTCAACTCGCGTCGACGGTCGAGCAGCATCGCAGCTGGAAACCGAGTCAGGATCATCTGTGGCACGCTGGGGCGATAGCGACCACCGCGTCGTGCTGTACCACAGTTCGTCCTACGGCGCCACGTACCGCCTGATCGTCACCGACGCGCGTCTCGATGACCTGGCCCGGAAGGCCGAAGCGCTGGCAGGACGCCTTGACGATCAAGAGGCGCCGGCCAGAGAACTCGCCCGGCAAAAGACGGAACGCGACGACGCCCGCGTCGCCGCAGCCAAGGCTCGAGAGGCGAACAAGGGCGTGTTTCGCCCCTAGCACGCCACGAGCCTAATCGTGTGCAGCACGTTCAGTCGCGCAGCACTACGCTCAGGAGCGAGTTGTTGATCTTGAGGTCGCCGTTGTACTCGATGAAGCCGAGCTTGCGGAACTTGTTCATGAAGAAGTTCACGCGCGACCGCGTCGTCCCCACCATCTCCGCAAGCGTTTCCTGCGATATTTTCGGCAAGCTTCGGTGCGTCGCCGCGGGTTGACCGTATCGCGCCAGCAAGAGCAGCGTGCGCGCGAGTCGCTTCTCGCTCGAGTTGAAGAGCTGGTCGATCAGATCCTCTTCAACGCGGATATTTCTCGCCAGCATGTGGGTCAGGAATTGACTGCCAAACGCCGGCCGGTTCCGGAGGTGTCGGACCATTTCCGCCTTGTCGACGACCGAGATCGTGCACGGAGCGAGGGCGGCCGCTGTCGCCATTCGGTATGGCTGTCCGGCCAGGCAGCCCTCTCCGAAAAAGTGAAACGCCTCCAGCACCGCGATGACGGCCTCCTTGCCGGCGTGCGACAGCACTGAGAGCCGTACTGTGCCCTGCTCGATGTACATCACGCTGGTCGCGGGATCACCCTGGCTGAAAATTGTCGTTCCAGCGGCGAATTCGGCGCGTTGGGTCTTGGCGCCGGTCCAATCCACGCCGTCACCGGCGGTCGCCGCTGCGCGCTTCGATTTCCTCATGGTTGTTCGCCCTCGAGCCTGAGCGGACGTCACGGATAGGACGGGACGATACGCACACGCGACGGCTCAGGGTGACACGATTACGGGGTCACCGCAACTCGACCTTAAGCCGTCAAGTAATTTTGTTCTGCGCCCCACGCCGCGGCTCACGATCGTGGCGACGACCGCCACCCCTGTGTGTCGATGAGCTGCATGACGCGATCGCGAATCTCATCGCGAATGCGTCGAACGACGTCGAGCGGTTTGCCTTTGGGATCGTCCAGCGGCCAGTCGTCACGTGTGAGGCCCGGCACGACCGGACACTGATCGCCGCACCCCATCGTGATCAATATCTGCGCCCGTTGCGCCAGCTCTGTCGTCAGTTTCGAGGTCGATGCGGCTGACAGATCGACGCCCACCTCGTTCATCGCTGTAACGACTTCCGGATGGACGCGCGGACCGGGATCCGTGCCCGCGGAGATCGCTCGCGCCTTGGCTGGATCGGACAACCGATTGAACCACGCGGCCGCCATCTGCGACCGGCCGGCATTGTGGACGCACGCAAAGAGCACGGTGTTCGCAGTCTCGATCATGACTCGGACTCCAGCGCGCGGGGCGCACAGCACGCGCCACCACTCGCGCTGTCGAGCACGTACAACTGTCCAAACGAACGTTGAAACTGCTTTCGATCCTGCGTCGTGGCCGGCAGGTGCTGCAACGCGTTCACCGCGGCAGCGACGACGCCTTGAATGACGGGGCTGAGGGATCTGGACACCTGGTAGT
>JBKPMA010000359.1:0-5807 GCA_046731935.1 Acidobacteriota bacterium | reverse complement strand
GTCGTCGTCAGGGTTCGCTGCGGCGCTCCAGAATCCACAGCTGGCCGCTGCGCTTCAGAGTCCCGACCTCGCGTCGGCGCTCAAGGACTCCCGTCTCTCGGCGGCACTCCAGAGCCGGGCGTTCCAGGCTGCGCTCTCGTCGAACGGATTTGTCTCGGCGCTCAACAGCGCACAGCTGTCACAAGCGCTCTCGGCGAGTCTGAGCCGGTAAGCACTCGCCTTCCCGACGTTGTCTTCTTCGACCCGGCAGTCACCGATTGCCGGGTCGCTGTCTGTACGGGTTCCGGGCAGTCGGCGCACTGACGATTGCAGAATGACGATTGACGATTCTCGTTCGAGAGCGTTGCACCGGCCATGAGGTAAGATTGCCGCCTCTCCAGATCAGGCGATGACCGTTCCGGCGCCGCGGGCGGCGCGTTCCCTCCGGCTGCGCGTGCGCAACGTTCCAGCATTCATCTTTCTGGCGCTCGGCTTCATCGCGTCGATTTCGGCTCCGGCCTGGGCGCAGCTCGGGATGACCGAAATGGCAGGCGTACGGCTCGTCTATATCGACGGCACAGAGTCGTACCTCGTGCCGCATGCCGCGAGGACGCTTCTCAACTCGCTCGCATTCCACGAGCAGCTGTTCGGGTTCACGCCGTCGGAAGAGATCACCGTGTTGCTGGTGGATTTCGAAGACTCGGGCAATGCGTCCGCGACCGCCGTGCCCAGGGATACCGTCAACGTTCAGATCGCGCCTCTGAGCTTCGCCTTCGAGACCATTGCGGGCAACGATCGGATGAACATCATCATGAACCACGAGCTCGTGCACGTGGTCTCGATGGATCAGGCGGCCAGGCCGGACCGATTGTTCCGGCGTCTGTTCGGCGGCAAAGTGTCACCGTTGCCGGCCCAGCCCGAATCGATTCTCTATTTCTTTCTCACCACACCGCGTGTGGCAGCGCCGCGCTGGTACCACGAAGGAATCGCGACGTTTCTCGACACGTGGATGGCCGGCGGTCTCGGCCGCGCGCAGAGCGGCTACGACGAAATGGTCTTCAGATCGATGGTGCGGGATGCGTCGCGCTTCTACGATCCGCTGGGCCTGGTCTCCCAAGGGACGAAAGTCGACTTCCAGCTGCAGATCAACTCGTACCTGTACGGCACGCGCTTCATGGTCTGGCTCGCGCGAACATATGGTCCCGAGAAAGTGGTCGAGTGGATCGCACGGCACGACGGCAGCCGCGGCTACTATGCGTCGCAGTTCCGGCATGTGTTCGGACAGACGATCGAGCACGAGTGGCGTCGATGGATCGCCGACGAGCGGGTGTTCCAGCAGAAGAATCTCGAGGCCGTGCGCCAGTATCCGCTCACCCCCGCCCGGGATCTCACCAGAAGAGCGCTCGGCTCCGTGTCCCGCGCGTACTACGATCCGGCAGCCCGCACCGTCTTCGCCGCATTCAACTACCCGGGAATCGTTGCGCATGTCGGTGCGCTGCACACCGATACGGGCGCGATCGATCGACTCGCGTCCATCAAGGGACCGACGGTGTATACGGTCACATCACTGGCGCGCGACCCGGCCAGCGGCACGCTCTTCTACACGACCGACAATGGTGCCTGGCGCGACCTCGTCGCGCTGGATCCATCAACGAAACATATCCGCACCCTGCAGAAGGACCTGCGGGTCGGCGACCTCGCCTATACGGCAACCGATGGATCGCTCTGGGGAATTCGACAGCTGAACGGACTGTGCACGATCGTCAGGATCCCGAAGCCGTGGACGACATGGCAGCAGGTGCACACCTTCCCGTATGGGACCGTCGTCTACGATCTCGACGTATCGCCCGACGGACAACAGCTTGCCGCGTCGTTCGGTGAGATTACGGGCCGGCAATCGGTGCATGTGCTCTCGATTGATCGGCTCAAAATGGGGGACGTTGCGCCTGTCGCGGAGTTCGATTTCGGCACGGCCGTGCCCAACGGCTTCGTATTCTCGCCTGACGGCCGCTACTTGTACGGCAGCTCGTACTTCACCGGTGTCTCGAACATCTTCCGCTACGAGATCAAGACGAAGACGCTGGCCGCCGTCACCAACACCGATTCCGGATTCTTCAGGCCTATCCCGATTGGCGGCGACGAGCTGATCGTGTTCAGGTACACGGGAGACGGATTCGTGCCGGCACGCGTCACGGCCGTTCCGCTCAACGACATCAATCCGATCACCTTTTTCGCCGAGCAGCTCGTCGAGGAGCATCCGGTCATTAAGACGTGGAACGTCGGGTCACCCGCTAAGATTCCCTTCGACACGATGCCCAAACGAACGGGCACGTACAGGCTCGCTGGCGGGCTGCGCCGTGAATCCTTCTATCCCATCGTGCAGGGATACAAATCGTCGCCCGGTGTGGGCCTGAGGCTCAATCTGTCGGATCCGTTGCAGTTGAACCGCCTGCATCTGTCCGCCTCCTACTCACCTGATACCGGCCTCCCATCCAGCGAGCGCGTGCACCTCGCCGCGGCGTACGAGCGGTTTGATTGGCGCGCATCCGGCTCCCTGAACAACGCCGACTTCTACGATCTCTTCGGTCCGACCAAAGTTGGGCGGAAGGGCTACGAGTTTCTCGTCGGACACCGCAGCACGCTCATCTTCGACGAGCCTCGACGCCTCGATCTCGACATCAGCGGCAGCATCGCCGGCAATCTCGACCGGCTGCCCGAGTATCAGAACGTGCCAGTGGACGTCACTCGCCTCTACTCGCTCGACGCGTCGCTGAACTACGCGCACGTGCGCAATTCGCTTGGCTCGGTCGACGATGAGACGGGGACAAGGTGGAGCCTGGCGTTCCTCGGCCAGGTCGTGGACAGCGAGGCCGTGCCAAAGCTCTATGGCACGTTCGATCGCGGCCTGGCTGTCCCATTCGAGCATTCGTCTATCTGGCTGCGGAGCGCCGCCGGCTACTCGCCGCGTTCCCGTGACGAGCCGTTCGCCAACTTCTTCTTCGGCGGGTTCGGCAACAACTACGTGGACTACCGGAACGAGAAGCGGTACAGGGAGTACTACAGCTTTCCTGGTGCCGAGCTGAACGCGATCGGCGGCAGGAACTTCGGCAGGACGACAATCGAATGGAATTTGCCGCCGTGGCGCTTCAGCCACGCCGGCACGCCGGGCTTTTATGCGACGTGGGCGCGGCCGGCCGTGTTCGTCAGTGGACTCGTCACCGACATGGACGCGCCATCGGTGCGGCGCGCCGCGACGAGCGCCGGCGGACAGCTCGACTTGCGGCTCTCGATGCTCTCGGCGCTCGATCTCACCGTGTCGGTCGGCGGCGCCGTCGTCGTCGAGCCTGGGCAGGCCCCTGGCAAAGAGGCCATGATTTCGCTCAAGATCCTTCGCTGAGTTTCAATGCTCAACGACATCCTCGCGCTCGTGCCGATCGTCATCTTCCTGGTCGATCTCCAGCTGATGGACAGCTTCAAGCTGGTACGACCTGGCGCCGTCGTGCTGGCGATGTGCGCCGGGGGACTCGCGGCGCTCGCATGCGTGCCACTGCACGACTGGCTGCTCACCACGGCCGCGATCGATCGGACGGCGTTCTCACGCTACTTCGCGCCGCTGACGGAAGAAGCGCTGAAAGCCTCGTTCCTCATCGTCCTCATCGCCCGTCGTCGCGTCGGCTTTCCCGTCGACGCAGCGGTCCATGGCTTTGCAGTCGGCACGGGCTTCGCGCTCGTCGAAAACGTCATCTACCTGAGGGCGCTTCCGCACGCGCCGCTGCTGCTCTGGCTGGTGCGCGGCCTGGGCACGGCGGTCCTTCATGGCGCGACGATGTCGATCTTCGCCATGATCTCGCGGACGCTTGCCGACAAGTATCCCGAGCGATTGTGGCTGGTCTTCTGGCCCGGATGGATCGCCGCGGTCGTCATCCATTCAGCGTTCAACCACGTGCTGGTGTCTCCGGTCGCGATGACGCTTGCGCTGCTCGTGGTACTGCCTGCGCTCGTGCTCGTGGTGTTCAGGCGGAGCGAACAGGCAACCCGCGAATGGGTCAGCACGGGCCTGGATCTGGACGTCGAGCTACTGCAGCTGGTGCGATCCGACGCCTTCGCGTACACGCGCTTCGGCCTCTATCTGCAGCGGCTGCGGACGAAATTTCCAGGACCTATCGTCGCCGACATGTTCTGCCTGCTTCGGCTGGAGCTCGAGCTGTCGGTGCAGGCGCGCGCGCGAGTACTCGCGCAGGAGGCGGGGTTGACGATGCCTGTGGACGGAGACTTGAGCGCCTGCCTGGCCGAGATCGAGTATCTGCACGCCTCGATCGGCACGACCGGCATGCTGGCGCTCAAGCCCCTGATGGTGTCGAGCCACCGCGATCGGTGGCATCAGTATCTGCTGGCCCAGGCGGATCCCCAGTCGCGGGCGCTTGCTCGCGCCCGCGCTGGCCGCCTCCGCTGGTTTTCGCGCTGAGGATCAGTCCCGCCGGTTGCCGACGAACCGCAGCAGCGACAGGAACAGGTTGATGAAGTCGAGGTAGAGCGAGAGGGCGCCGACGACGGCGTACGACCCTGAAGCGCCTTCCGGAAGAGCGAGCGCCATCGCCTTCATTCGCTGCGCGTCCCATGCGGCCAGGCCGGTGAAGACGATCACACCGATGAACGAGATCACGAACTGCAGGCCGTCGTTGTGCCAGAACATGCCGACGATCGACGCAATCACCATTCCGATGAGACCCATGAACATGAACTGGCCAACGCCGGCCAGACTACGCTGGGTCGTCGTTCCATAGAGCGCCGTCGCACCAAACATGCCCGCCGTGATGAAGAACGTCGTTGCGACCGACTCGCCCGTGTAGATCAGCAACACGAACGCCATCGTGACGCCCGTCAACGCGGAGTAGCCCAGAAAGAGCGCGGCCGCCGTGCCAGGAGCCAGCGAGCCGACTCGGGCCGAGAGCAGCAGGACCACCCCGAGTTGCGCGATGGCCAGCATCCAGAACAGGAAGCGATTGGTCGCAATCGCCGTGACAATCGCCGGCGATCCCGCGACGAGGTATGCCACAACCGCGGTGACCGCGAGTCCCGCGAACATCCAGCCATAGACCAATCTGAGAAACGCCGTGACACGTTCAGCGGCCAGGCGCTCAGAGCCAAGATACGGTGAGGGTACGCTGTCGAAACCTGCCATGTCTTTCCTCCGAATCCCCCGAAGAGGGGACGCTGTCATTGTCGCATTACTGCGCCCGCCGCGCGACTTGTGGGAAGCGCCGCGGATGTGCACACTCGGTTCGAGGTTCTCATGACGCGACACGTGGTATTTGGCGCCGGACAGGTCGGAACGACCCTAGCCGAACGGCTGGCCGCAAGTGGCCACACGGTCCGGCTGGTGAGCCGCTCGTCTCATCCAGCCCCGAACGGCGTGGAGATGCTCCGCGCCGACGTCACCGATCCCACCGCGTGTCTCGACGCAGCCCGCGATGCGGCGGTCCTGTACCACTGTATGAACCCTGACTACTCGGTGGCCGTGTGGAACGTGACGCTGCCGGTGTGGCAGCAGAACCTGCTCGCTGTCGCCAAGCACGCCGGCGCGCGCCTGGTGGTGCTGGAGAACATCTACGCCTTCGGCGATCTTGGCGGCCGACCACTCACGGAGTCCACGCCACGGCACCCGCGCAGCCGCAAGGGCGAGATCCGCGCGCGCCTGGCCGAAGGCTGGTACGGCGCACACGCCCGCGGCGATGCGCGTATCGTCCTCGGACATGGGTCGGATTTCTTCGGACCACGCGGGACGCAGACCTTCTTCGAGGAACGGTTCTGGACGCGTGTGCTCGCCG
>JBKPMA010000358.1:0-6041 GCA_046731935.1 Acidobacteriota bacterium | reverse complement strand
CCCGATGGGGGTCGCGACGACGAAGAGCGTGCCCGGCATACCAGGGAGGACCGCTTATTGTACCATTGGGGATCGCGATGTATTCCTCGGAGCCGCTGCCCCACTTCGTCGATGACTACCTGCGCTACCTGCAGGAAGTGCATCCCACGATCGCTGCGCTGGACGGCGTCCATACGCACGACGACCTGCTGGAAGACATCAGCCGGGCCGGTGTCGAAGCCGACACCCGGGCCCTGGCCGGTTTCGCCCGGCGGCTGATTGAAATCCCCCAGGACGCCCTCACGCCGGTCGAACGGGTGGAGCATCCCATTCTCGCCTCGCACATCAAGGCGAAGATGCTCGAATCGGAAGACATCCGGACCTGGGAACGCAACCCGCAGATCTACGCCGACATCCTTGCGTCGAGCCTGGCGGCCCAGGCACTCTTCGCCTACGCGCCCGAAACCGAACGCGCCCGCCGGGTCCTGTCGAAGCTGCGTCAGGCGCCGCGCCTCATACAAGCCGCCCGCGACAACGTCAAAGATCCGCCGGGCATCTTCGTCAAGGTCGGCATCGAAACCTTCAAGGGGACGCAGACCTTTATCGAACGTGATCTCCCGCGGGCCTTCTCGGGTGTCGACGACATGCACCTGCTGAGCGACCTTGCCGACGCCTCCGTCGAGGCGACGCAGGCCATCGGCAGCTATGTCGAATACATGGAGAAGGAGCAGGCGCCGAAGGCGCGCGCCAGCTTTCGGCTCGGCAAAGAGCGATTCGAACAGAAGCTCAAGTTCGAAGAGGGGATCACGCTCAGCGCCGAACGATTGCTCGCCATTGCTGAACGCGAGCTCGCCGAGACACAGGAAGAGTTTCGCAAGGTCGCGGGCAAGTTGAACGGCGCCGATCCCGCGGAAGCCTGGCGGCGCGCCAAGAACGAACACGCACCACCCGGCGGCCTCGCCGAAGCGGCGCGCAAGCAGATCGAGCAGCTCGGACAATTCCTCGAGCGGCAGAAGATCGTATCGATTCCCGCCGGCGAACCCGTCATCGTCGCTCCCACACCCGAGTTCTACCGCTGGTCGTTCGCGAGCATGTGGACTCCCGGTCCGTTCGAGACCAAGCCGGCGCGTGCGTACTACTACGTCACGGACGTCGACCGCACGTGGAGTCCCGAACGTCAGGAAGAGCACCTGCGCGATTTGAACTACCCGACGCTCTGGTCGATCTCGATGCACGAGGTCTATCCCGGACACTTCCTGCAGTACCAGCACCTCCGTCAGGTGGACTCGAAGGTGCGCAAGTCGCTCTTCTTCGCGTCGGCGTCGTTTGTCGAGGGCTGGGCGCACTACTGCGAGCAGATGATGGTCGAAGCCGGATTCGGGAAGAGCGACACGACGCTCCGGCTCGGTCAGCTGCAGGAGGCGCTCATTCGCCTCGTACGCTTCGTCGTCGGAATCCGGCTGCACACCGAGGATCTGTCCGTCGAACAGGGTGTACGGTTCTTCAGGGACGATGCGTTTCTCGAGGAAGGCAGCGCGCGGCGTGAGGCCGAGCGTGGGACGTTCGATCCGAGCTACGTGGTCTATACCGCCGGGAAGTTGATGCTGCTGAAGCTGCGCCGCGATTACAAGGCGCAGCACGGCAGCGCCTTCTCACTGCGGACGTTCCACGACACCCTGCTCGGGCAGGGGGCGGCGCCCTTCTGGGCCCACCGGCAGCTGATGCTCCAGCAGCCGGGCGGCGACGTGATGGAGTAGGCGAGCGGAGCGTCCGCCGCCTCAGACAGACATGCCCTTATACGAATACCGCTGCGAAGCCTGCGGCCACCAGTTCGAGCGCATCCAGCGCTTTTCGGACGAACTGGTCACCGTGTGCCCGTCGTGTGGATCGGGTCCGGTCGTCAAGCTGCTGTCGTCGCCGGCGATTCAGTTCAAGGGATCGGGCTGGTACATCACCGACTACGCGAAGAAGAACCAGTCCGGATCCGCTGCACCAAAAAACGAGAAGAGCGAGAGCGGGTCGAGCGCCAGCGAGTCGAAACCCTCGTCAGATGCGGCGTCGTCTTCTCCTGCGACGACCTCCGATACAAGCAAGAAGTAACCCCGCCGGTCCCACCGGTCCCCGGCTACTTCTTGAGCAGCTCCTGGATATCCACGGACGCCAGGTACTTTTTGAACGCGTCAGCGAGATCCGGCCGCTGCAGCGCGAAGTACACCACGGCCTTCAAGAACCCGAGCTTGTTGCCTGTGTCGTGGCGCACGCCATCGATCTCGCACGCGTAGATCGGCCGCGTCTTGAGCAGGTGCCGCAATCCGTTCGTGAGCTGGATTTCACCGGTGCGATCCTTCCCGGTTTCGGCGAGCGACTCGAAGATGTCGGGCGTGAGGATGTAGCGTCCGATGATCGCGAGATCCGAGGGCGCTTCTTCGCGCGGCGGCTTCTCGACGAGATCGCGCACGCGGAACACGCCCTTGGGCAGCGTTGCACTCTCGTCGATCGCGACGATGCCGTAGCTCGAGACGTCTTCACGCGGCACACGCTCCACCGCGAGGACGGGCCCCTGCACCTGTTCGAACACCGCGAGCATCTGCTTGATCGCCGGCGGATTCGCGTCGATGACATCGTCGCCGAGCAGGACGGCGAAGGGTTCCGGCCCGACGAGATCGCGTGTGACGAGCACGGCGTGGCCGAGGCCAAGGGCCTCTCCCTGCCGCACGTACGACACGTTGATCATGTTCGAGATGTCGCGAACGACCTGGAGCAGATCCTTCTTGCCGCGCGCTTCGAGAAACGTCTCGAGCTCCACCGACACGTCGAAGTGGTCCTCGATGGCGTTCTTGCCTCGTCCCGTGACGAGGATGATGTTCGAAATTCCTGAAGCGACCGCCTCTTCGACGCCGTATTGGATGATCGGCTTGTCCACGAGCGGCAGCATTTCCTTCGGTTGTGCTTTAGTGGCGGGCAGAAACCGGGTGCCGAGTCCGGCCGCCGGGAATACGGCTTTGCGAAGCGGTGGCATCACGACGTCGTCTCCTTCCACGCGGGCACGCTCACGGGCGATCGAGGCACCTGGCTGCCTCGTCCATCCGGTCCGCCTGCGGGCAGTTAAGTATAGGATCGCAGGATGCTGGATCCCGCGTTTGTCCGCGATAAAGCCGATCTGGTCCGCACCGGACTGCAGAACCGGGGGCTCGAGCCCGAGGCGCTCCTGACCGATCTGTCGTCGCTCGACGAGAAGCGCCGCTCGCTCATCCTCGAGGTCGAAACGCTGAAGCGCGAGCAGAACGCCGCGGGCGACGAAGTGGCCCGTCTGAAGCGGCTCGGCCAGGACGCCACGCCGCTGTTCGATGCGAATCGCCAGCGGGCGCAGCGTATCAAGCAACTCGACGCCGAACTGGAAGCGCTCGAGGGCGAGCGGCAGGGTGTGCTGCTGACCGTGCCGAATCTTCCCCATGCGAGCGTGCCGGTCGGCACGAGCGCGGCCGACAATCGAGAAGTCCGTCGCGTGGGCGACCCGCGCGTCTTCGATTTCCAACCGAAGCCGCACTGGGATCTCGGCGCTGATCTCGGGATCCTCGATTTCGAACGCGCGGCCAAGATTGCGAGGGCGCGCTTCGCCGTGCTCCTCGGCGCCGGTGCGCGGATGTCGCGCGCGCTGATCGACTTCATGCTCGATCTGCATACGTCTGAGCACGGCTATCAGGAAGTGGAGCCGCCGTTCCTCGTGAACGCCGCGTCGCTCACCGGCACGGGCAACCTGCCGAAATTCGAGCAGGACCTCTTCAAGATCTCGGGCGACTGGGATCTGTACCTCGCACCGACCGCCGAGGTGCCGCTCACGAACCTGTTTCGCGGGGAAATCATCGACGGACGAACGCTGCCGCTCAAGTTCACGGCCTACACGCCATGCTTCCGCAGCGAAGCCGGCTCGTACGGTGCCGATGTTCGCGGGCTCATCCGGCAGCATCAATTCGACAAAGTCGAGCTCGTGAAGTTCACGACACCCGAGCAGTCGTACGACGAGCTCGAAGGTCTGACGCGGAACGCCGAGACCGTGCTCGATCGCCTGAAACTGCCATATCGGACGATGCTCCTGTGCACCGGCGACATGGGGTTTGCGTCCGCAAAGACCTATGACATCGAAGTCTGGCTTCCGAGCCAGCAGACGTACCGTGAGATTTCCTCATGCAGCAACACCGAGGCCTTCCAGGCCCGGCGGGCGTCAATCAAGTTCCGCCCCAGCGGCACCGGTAAAGCCGAGCTCGTACACACGTTGAACGGATCCGGCCTCGCCGTCGGTCGCACGCTCATCGCGATCCTCGAGAACTATCAGCAGAAGGACGGGTCGATCGTGATTCCTGAGGCGTTGCGCCCGTACATGCGCGGCAAGGAAGTGATCGAGCCGCCGAACGCCAAATAGCGGTTCGAACGCTCGAAGAACGCCTGTAACCCTGCCCTGCCGGCATTCCAGTAGCGCGAAATTTACCTCCCCGTCCCGACCACGTCGCACGCCGTTCCTACCATCCGCATCGTCGTTCGCACATCACGCGCGGACGAACGGATGGAGGACCCATGAGATCAACCCTGAAACCGTCATACCTCACTGGCACCGCCACGCTCATCGCGGGCACGGCACTCGTCACCGGTCTCGGCGCGCGGAGCGCCGGCAGCGCGGACCGCACGTGGAACCTCGCCAGTGAGCTGCGTGGCGGACGCGCGAAGAACGTCATTCTGTTCATCGATGACGGCATGGGCGATTCGGAAATCACGATCGCGCGCAACTACCAGCTCGGCGCGCGCGGCCGTCTGACGATGGATCGACTGCCGTTCACTGGCGAATACACGACGTTCGCGCTGCAGGAATCGAACCCGGCGCTGGTCGACTACGTGACCGATTCCGCGGCGAGCGGCACCGGTTGGGCGACGGGACACAAGACAAGTAACGGACGGATTTCAACCGTGGCCGGCACGACAGCCGTCTCGCCGATCCCGACGATCCTGGAGCTTGCGCAGCGCGCCGGCTACAAGGTCGGGAACGTCACGACGGCGGAGCTCACCGACGCGACGCCCGCGGTCCTCGACTCGCACATCAACAACCGCGGGTGCCAGGGCCCTGCCGACATGGGCTCCTGCCCGGCGTACAAGAAGGAAGTGGGCGGCCCGGGCTCGCTGGCCGAACAGGCCGTCGATCACCGCGTGGACGTCCTGCTCGGAGGCGGCCGTGACCGCTTCGCGCAGACGATCACCGGCGGACCGTTTGCGGGCAAGTCGGTGATTCAGGCGGCGGAGGCGCTGGGCTACGACGTCGTCGGCGACAAGACCGCGCTGGCTGCAACGACGGCAAACAAAGTGCTCGGTCTCTTCAACCCTGGAAACATGACGCTCGAGTGGACGGGTGCGCAGGCGGCGCCGTTTCCGGGCTCGGGTCCGCAGCAATGCGTGGAAAACCAGCGCGAGCTGCTCTCGAACGAACCGTCGCTCGCAGACATGACGACCAAGGCCATCGAGCTGCTGACCGACGACGGCTGGTCACGACGCGGCCACAAGGGCTTCTTCCTGCAGGTGGAAGGCGCATCCATCGACAAACAGGATCATGTGGAGAGTCCCTGCCAGCAGATCGGCGAGACGATAGCGTTCGACAATGCCATCAAGGTGGCCATCAATTTCGCTCGCCGCAATCCCGATACGCTGATCGTCGTCACCGCCGACCACGGCCACACCAGCCAGATCGTTCCCGTGCCCTCAGCGAGCGAATCCGTTCCGCGGCCTGGGAATCTGAGCACGCTGCTGACCAAAGAAGGCGCGCTGATGGGCGTCAACTACGGGACGCGTGCGCATCTGCAGTCGCAGGATCACACCGGCACGCAGGTGCGGATCGCAGCGCAAGGTCCGCAAGCGGCGAACGTCGTCGGCGTGACGGATCAGACGGATCTCTTCCACACGCTCGCGAGCGCGCTCGGACTCGAGTAGACACTCACAGGCGTTAGGCTGCGGGCTTCAGGCCTTTTGGCAGGATTGGGCGAGGTGCATTGGCGGACGACGCGAATGACCCCGCCCCCACA
>JBKPMA010000357.1:0-4173 GCA_046731935.1 Acidobacteriota bacterium | reverse complement strand
GTGCTGGCGAGCGTCGCAGGCGCAACGGGCGACGAGACCGCCAGCGTGAGGCGACGGTCTTGCTGGAGAGGCTGCCAGATCGGAACGAACATGAACCGAGGCGCTGCCTGCCGCACGCTGGATTCCTTCGCGTTGCGCACGACGCCCACGACCTGATACGCCTCCGTGTCGCTGAATCGCACCGTCTCGCCTATCGGATTTCTGTTTCCGAAGTAGGTCCGTGCGGCTGTCTCGTTCAGGACGACCACATTCGGCGCGCCGCTGCTATCGCGTGACGTGAAGGTGCGGCCGCTCGACAAGGCGATGCCGAAGGTCTGGAAGTAGTCCTCGGAGACATGATTCACGTGAACGACGGTCTTCCTCACGGCGCGGCTGAAACGCCGCCACGGTGACGTACCTGGCAGAGTCGCGTCCGGACAGTGGTGACAGGGCCGACAGGCTCGCGGTCTGCACACCGGGCAGCGCTCGCACCCGCGACAGCATGTCTTTCCAGACGTGCTGCCCCGCGAACGAGTCGTCGCCGCGCACTGCCGGTATCAACGACATCGTCAAGATGCCACGAGCCGAAAATCCAAGGTCAACTGCGCGCAAATTCATCAGTGTCTTCGTGAACATCGTCGCGGCAATCAGGAGCGCCAGCGAGAGAGCGACCTGACCGCTGACCAGCACGTGGCGTGCACGGCCAAGGCGGCGGCTGGACACCAATCGGCTGTCGCCCTCCCGGATGGCCGGATGCGGATCAATCTGCAGAGCCTGGAGCACGGGCCAGATGGCTGAGAGCAGTCCCGTGACGAGCGGCACGAGCGTCGCGAAGCCGATGAGCCGCCAATCGATCGCGACGTCGAGCACGATTGGATTCCGCCCGGTCGCGAAGAAGGACGTCAGCGCCTGCACCGCGCCGTACGCGCATAGAAGCCCCGACACCGCACCGAGCGCAAAGAGGAGCAGTGTCTCCGTGGCGAGCTGCCGAATGAGCCGACTGGCTCCGGCTCCCGTCGCCAGGCGAATGGCGAATTCGCGGGATCTCGCGGCGTTGCGGACGAGGAGCAGGTTACTGAGATTGATGCACGCAATCAGAAGGACGACCGACGCCACGAGTGTGAGCAGAGAGAGCGGCTTCGAAAAGCGAGTGCGCAGCCTGTCGAGCCCCCGGGACGCCGCCGACAGTTCGATGTGGTCGAAATAGTTGTGTCGCGTCTCGGCCGACCAATCGACATCCTTCGCGAACGATTGATAGATCGTGTCGGCCTGTGCTCGCGCCTGTTCGGCCGTCACGTCCGGTCGAAGCCTTGCCACCGCTTCGAACCAGAAGTTGCCGGCGTCGCTCAGACTGGTCCGCTCGAGCGTGATTGGCAGCGACACGTCTATCTGGCGCCCGGGCTGGAGACCCCAGAATTCAGGGGGCGTCACGCCGACGATCGTGTAGGTCGCATTCCTGAACGACAGCGTCTTGCCCACGGCCTCGCCCGCGCTGCCGAATCGCCGCAGGGCGTAGCCGTAGCCGATCGCGGCCACCGCCGGGCTGAGCCGCTCGTCATCGGAGGTGAGGAGACGTCCCGCGAGAGGGTGCAGGCCCAGCGTATCGAAGTAGTTGCCCGAGACGACCTGGCCGAAGACCTGCTCGACGCGACCGTCAACCGTGACGGTCAGATCGTCGGCGGCAAAGGCAGACATCGCCGAGAACGACGTTGCCTCGCGGCGGAGCCGGTCGAAGCACGGATACGGCGGCGCGCCATTCGGCCCGGCCGTCCCGGCGGCCTGGATGAACACCAGTTCCTGCGGATGCTGGACTGGGAGCGATCGCAGCAACACCGCGTCGACGAGGCTGAAAATCGCCGTATTGGCTCCGAGTCCGAGCGCCAGCGACAGGATGGCCGTGAGGGCGAATCCTGGCGAGCGCGCGAGTCCGCGGATCGCATAGGTGAGGTCGCGCAAAAGGTCATCGAACAGCGCGAGACGCCTGGTGTCGCGGCATTGTTCCGTGACGAGATCGACGGATCCAAACGCGAGCCGGGCCGCGCGGCGGGCGTCCGCGTGGCTCGCGCCGTCAGCCATCGTTTCACGCGCGAGCAGATCGAGATGCAGGCTCAGTTCACGCTGCAAGTCGTCGTCGACGGCCTGACGATGGAACAGCGTCCGGAGCCGGTGGCGGAGTATCCGGAGCAAACGCATGTGACCTCACGCGTTCTCGAGCAGCAGAGCCACGGCGGATGACAGCCGGTGCCAGCTCTGAAGCTCGCGTTCGAGCTGTTTCCTGCCCTCGCGGGTGAGCGCGTAGAACTTGGCACTCCGTCCGAGATCCGAATCGCGCCAATCGGACACGATCCATCCCTGCTGCTCGAGGCGGTGGAGCGCTGGATAGAGCGACCCCTGGCCGACCGACAGCACGTCGCCCGACAGCGCCAGCATCCGTTTGGCGATGCCCCACCCGTGGAGCGGTTCGCGGGCGATCGTTCTCAGAATCAGGAGATCCAACGTTCCCTGCAGCAGGTCGGACGGCTTGGGCACGCGATACCTCGATCATCGACACTTATACCTCGATCATCGACAATCCGCAAGCACGTGATCCGTTTTCGCCACTCTTGCGCCTTTAGAGTTGGCGGCAGGGCGCGCCCACTCTCCTGGAGGAACCCATGGACCAGACGGATCGACTGTCCCCGGCTCCGGACGCAATCGATCGGCGACCCGCGGACGTGACGCGACGCAGCTTTCTCGCGGCGACCTTGAGCGGGGGAGCGGCGCTGGTCGGGGGCGGCCTTTCAGTGCTGGGTCATCCTTCACTGGCCAGCGCCACCACCCATGCACCGTGGATTGAGAAGAGTATTCCAGAGCTTCAGGCCCTCATGGCGTCGAGGAGGCTGACGAGCCGCCAACTCACGCAGGGCTACCTGCAACGCATTGCCGACCTCAATCCACTCCTGCACGCCGTGATCGAGACCAATCCGCAGGCCATCGCGATCGCTGCGCGGCTCGATGCCGAGCGCCGTGCCGGCCATGTGCGCGGCGCGCTTCACGGAATTCCGATTCTCGTCAAAGACAACATCGCGACCGACGACACGATGCAGACGACCGCCGGCTCGCTGGCGCTCGTCGGAAGCCGCGTGCCTCACGACGCGCCGCTGGTGGCCCGACTGCGCGCGGCGGGAGCCGTCATCCTCGGCAAGGCCAATCTTTCCGAATGGGCGAACTTCCGGGGAGCTCCGCCGTGGGATTTCAATGGCTGGAGCGCGCGCGGTGGCAAGACGCGGGATCCGTATCAGCTGGGTTTCGATCCGTGCGGATCGAGCTCGGGATCTGCGGCCGCCGCCGCCGCAAATCTCTGTGCCGCCGCGGTGGGCACCGAAACCGACGGATCCATCGTGTGTCCCGCTACCAACAACCTCGTGTTCGGTCTGAAGCCAACCCTCGGCCTGATCTCGCAGAACGGGATCATCCCCATCGCGCATAGCCAGGACACAGCCGGTCCGATGGCACGCAGCGTGGTCGACATCGCGATCCTGCTCAGCGTGATGCAGACACCGTTTGGTGAGGTCGCGGGCCACCACGTGCCTCGAGACTACACGCGGTTCCTCGACCGGCGCAGCCTTCAAGGGAAGACGATCGGTGTGGACCAGCGCTACCTTGCGCCACCGTACGACTTTCCGGTCAACCCGCTGACGCTCGAAGCCTTCCAGGTCGGGCTCGACGCGCTTGAATCGCTGGGCGCGACACTCGTGCCGTGCGACACCGGCGACATCTTCGCCTATGGCGGCGACGAGTTCACCGTGCTCATCGACGAATTCAAAGTGGACATCGCACGCTATCTGGCAGGTCTGCGGCATACGCGCATGCGGACGCTGTCGGATCTGATTGCCTTCAACAACGCGCACTGTGCCGAGGAGATGCCGTATTACGGCCAGGAGGTGTTCGAACTGGCAGAGGCGACCAGCGGCGATCTCACCGATCCGGCCTACCTCGCCGCGCGTGCGAACTGCCTGCTGCAATCGCGGACACTCGGGATCGATGCCGCGCTTGCGACTGGGGTTGACGCGATCGTCGCGCCCAGCTACACGCTCGCGAGCCAGCCGGCGGCCGTTGCGGGCTATCCGAACATCGCGATCCCTTGCGGCTTTGCCGCCGACGGTCGCCCGGCCGGGATGTGGATGTATGCGGGCTTCCTGCAGGAACCGAAGC
>JBKPMA010000356.1:0-7917 GCA_046731935.1 Acidobacteriota bacterium | reverse complement strand
GTGATCGACCGGCGCGCTGGCTGTGGCGGTTTTGACGTCTGTCATGGCTTCCTCGTCTTCTTTCTCTGTCGGCTTCTCGACGACGGACTTCGAACTTCTTTTCCACGTCGCCACTACAGACCGCAGAGCGACTGCTTTCGTGACACGGGGCGGGTGTCACATCCCGAGGTGATGCGCGGTCTTGACTGAGGGACGCGGACCAGACCGCGGATTCGCCGAGCTGGCCGTTCCGGCCAGTGGGCGAGGTTCATCAGGAATGACGCACATGACGAAAACCAGAGAAGCCACCTCCGTATCGAACGCGGCCGAACCCGTCGGCCATCAGCATGCGCCCGAGATCCAGGCATACGGTCACCTGGTCAGAATGCCGATCGCCCTGTCGGAGAACGTGTGCAGGGAAAGCGTCGCGAATCTGAATCAGCTGCTCGCCGACACGATCACGCTGCGCGATCTCTACAAGAAGCATCACTGGCAGGTCGCAGGTCCGACGTTCATGCAGCTGCACCTGCTGTTCGACAAACACGCGGGCGAACAGACCGAGCTCGTGGATTCGTTGGCCGAACGTATTCAGTCGCTCGGCGGCGTGTGTCTGGCCATGGGCGCCGACGTCGCCGAGACGACGCTGATTCCGCGTGCTCCGAAGGGCCGTGAACCCGTGCCGGTCCAGATCTCACGGCTGCTGCACGCGCACGAGATCGTGATCAAGGAAGCGCGCGCCATGGCGCGCCGTGCGTCCGAAACGGGTGACGATGGCACGAACGATTTGATCGTGAGCGACATCATCCGACAGAACGAGCAGCAGGTGTGGTTTCTGGCCGAGCACGTGATCGACGTGCCGCTGGTCCGCGCCTAGACAACGGGAGTTCATCGAGGATCGTCATGGCGCACACGGAGACGAATGGTCCGACGCCGCCGGATCTGACCCGCGGGATTGCTGCCAGCAGCATCCCGAGCGGCGGCACCGTTCTCGGCCGGGTGGGCGAAGACGATGTGGTCGTGGCTCGCGTGGGCGATCGGTTCTACGCGGTCGGAGCGTATTGCACGCACTACCATGGCCCTCTTGCCGAAGGACTCGTGGTCGGCGACACCATCCGCTGTCCGCTGCACCATGCCTGCTTCAGCCTCGTCAGCGGAGACGTGCTGCGTGCGCCCGCCCTGGATCCGATCGCCTGCTGGCGGGTGGATCAGGAAGGCGACACGCTGTTCGTACGCGAGAAGGTCGAGAGGGCCGATGCCAGCAAGCGCAGTGGCGCCGTCGATCGACGGGAGCCGTCGCCGATCGTCATCGTGGGAGGCGGCGCGGCCGCACTGGCGGCCGCGGACACGCTGCGGCGGGAGGGCCACGGCGGCGAGATCGTCATGCTGAGTGCCGACGGCGACGCGCCGGTCGATCGGCCGAACCTGTCGAAGGACTTTCTTGCCGGCGAAGCGAAGGACGAGTGGCTGCCGCTCTGGCCGGCAGACTACTACGCGCAGCAGCGTGTCGATTTGCGCGTGTCGAGCCGCGTGTCGTCAATCGACACGGCGGGACGCGCGGTGCTGCTCGAGAGCGGATCCCGGCAGCCGTTTGGCTCGCTCCTCATTGCGACGGGCGCCGAGCCGGTGCGTCTGCCAATCGACGGCGCCGACACCGGACGTGTCTTCTACCTGCGCTCCTTTGCGGACAGCCGTGCCATCGTCGAAGCGACCAAGGGCGCGGGACGGGCGATCGTGGTTGGCGCCAGCTTCATCGGGCTCGAGGTGTCTGCGTCACTGAGGGCGCGGGGCATCGCGGTCGATGTCGTGGCGCCCGACCGCGTGCCGCTGGAACGCGTCATGGGCCTCGAGGTCGGCCGCTTCGTGCAATCCATCCACGAAGCGCAGGGAGTGACGTTCCATCTCGGTGAGACCGTCAGCGCCATTGACGGCCGGCGGGTGACCTTGTCTGGAGGATCGGTCCTCGACGGGGATTTCGTCGTGATCGGCGCGGGTGTGCGGCCCCTGACTGCGCTCGCCGAGGGAGCCGGTCTCGCGACCGATCGTGGGATTGCAGTCAACGAGTTCCTGGAGACCAGCGTGCCCGGGATCTATGCGGCGGGCGATGTGGCTCGATGGCCGGATCCGCATACGGGCCAGCGGATCCGCGTCGAACACTGGGTCGTGGCCGAGCGGCAGGGGCAGGTTGCCGCGCGGAACATGCTCGGCCAGCGCGTGCGATTCGATGCCGTGCCCTTCTTCTGGAGCCAGCACTACGACGTGACCATCCGTTATGTCGGCCACGCCGAGCAGTGGGACCAGGTCACGGTCGACGGCTCTCTCGAGGCGCATGACGCCTCCGTGAGTTTCGTCCGTGGCGGAAAGACACTCGCGGTCGCGACCGTCTCGCGCGATCGCCGCAACCTCGAGGCCGAGGTCGCGCTCGAGCAGCAGACTATGTGATGGCGATCGGGCTGCCGGGCGACCCGGTCGCTCCCTTGATTGGCACGGGGACGAAGACGTAGACGAACTGATACTTCCGGTCGGCCAGCAAGGTCTCGAACGTCAGGTTCTCGTGGTTGAAGATGCCGTTCCGGGTCAGCAGTTCGGAGTGGAGCGGATTGGTCACGGCCTTGTCAGGGTTGGGCATCACTTCGACGGACCACGTGTCGGCTCCCGTCAGACACAGGTTCTTCGCAATGACCCACTTCGCGACTTCCATGCCGATGCCGGGCTCACTGGCGTTGAAGCGCGCGTTGTCCTTCATCCAGAGCGATCCCCACCCGGTGTTGAAGAAGATCGCGTCCCCTTCGTGGAGGTCGTCTTCACGCATGTTCTGACGCGTCAGTGCCGCGCGGACGTCGGCCAGGCCGATTTCTTCTGCGTCGTTCAGCATGCGGCCCTTCAGGCCTGCGACATCAATCAGGTGGCCGCGCGTGAAGAGGGGCTTCACTTTTTCGATCCCGAGCTTCACGAGACCCGTGGATCGTGCCATCTCCTGTTCGGTCACCCCGTTGTAATAGCGCATTTCTGATTTGTCGTTGTCGGCGCCGCGCTGGATGCCGACGTGCCCCAGTCCGTCGAACTGCGTGCCCACCTGCCCGATCTGCGCCGCGACGAACTCGTCGTGGTAGATCAGCCGATTCCCGCCAACCGGTCCTCCCGTCGGACTGCCGGGGATCGTCATCGCGAACGATCGTGTGCCGTAGAGCGGCATGCCTTGTTCGTACGGCCGGCCGAGACGATAGATGTGGCCGTCGCGGATCCATTTCGCCGACTCGAGCACCTTTTCAGGCGTGATCCAGTTCGATGCCCCGGCCTCATCGCCTGTACCCCATCGAGACGGCCACCACGGCGCCATCATCTGGCCGCCGCTGGATTGTGCGTGAAGGCGCGGTGCGATCAGGCCAGCGAGACCCGTGAGACCTAACGATCGCAGGAATCCTCGTCGTGGCGACGGCGCTGAACGTGTCATCTCGGCTCCTCCGGAAGCGTAGTGCTCTGCAGCTATTTGGCGATCGTCAGAATCACTCGCCGGTACGTCGTGAGGCTCGGCGTTCCATCGTCCTCGACCGCCAGGATCACATGCGCGATGCCCGCAGCCTGCGGCGTGACCGTCGCGCGAGCGCTCGTGGCGTTCTCGATCACCACGCGCTCGATCACCGGCGGAAGACCTGCCGGACCGAACGACGGGATTCCACCCTCGTTGCGATTTCCGCCGCCGCCAGGCGGCATCGCGAACGGCGGACCGGCGAAGACCGGCCGATTGGGGATACCAGAACCAGCTTCCGGATAGAAGAACCACGAATAGTGAAGGGTGTTGCCATCGGGATCGGATGTGCCCGCCGCGTCGAGCGTCATCCGCGTACCCACACGCGCGTCGAGCGTCAGTGGTGCCGTGCCAGGCTTCCCGTTGAGCACAACGCGCGGGTTGTGATTCGCATGCGCCACGTCTGTGACCGTCCACGCCATGCGCGCGGCGAAGTCGTGCTGGAACGCCGTGCGCCACCGCCAGATCGTGGCCTGGTCCGACGTGTGCGGCTTTCCGTCGATGCCGACGACCGTATCGCGCGAACTGTCACGGCTCGGGAACGAGTCGCCGCCCTGCGTCCACGACGGACGCGTTTCACCATAGGGCTGACGCCAGATGTAGCGTCCGCCCCAGCCGCCATAGGAAGGGCTGATGGCGCTGCCCAGTCCGTTGTCGATCAGTCCGAGGAATGACGGCGTGTCGCCCTCGTGGATGCAGCATGGGTATGGATAGAGCTTGCCGAGCGGTCCCTTGCTGCGGATGTTCGCGTCCACCCACTCGTGCGTGAACGTCGTGAAATCGGCGCCGTCGCCGTTGCGATAGAACTGATCGCCGCTGATGCCCGTCCACGTGGCGAGGTAGTACTGCTCGCCGTCGGGGGTGGACGGAATGGCGATGTAGGCCAGCGCCGGAAATTCGCGTCGAATCCACGGACCGGCATCGTCCTGGTCCGAGATCGCGTACACGCGCAGCTTTGAAACGAACGCCTCGAGCTGCTCCGGCGCGCGCGTGTCGCGCACGTGCAGCAGCGCCTGAGCGAGGGTATTCGCTCCGCCCCAGGCGAGCACCCACAGCGGCCGCGCGTCGTCTCGATCGGCTGCTTGAATCAAACGCTCGGCACCCGGGGACATCTTGTCCTTGCCGACGGCGTCCATGCCGTATCCAGGCTGGCCGGTCGTGACGAGCCCTCGGAGCATGGCGGCGGTGGGAAACCCTGGCGCGTGTAGCGAGAGCGTCGGGTAGGCCTGCTCGTACGCGTCGATGACGTGGAGAATCACATCGGGGCGCACCCGGTTCCGCATCCACGTGGACGTGCCGGCGACCAGGCCTTCGACATCGAATTGGTTCGAGTAGACGAGGAATCGCACCATCGACATCTGGTCGTCCGGCTCGTTTGCGATGTCGGTCAGGACCAGCACGCGCTGCTTCTCGACGTAGGGATCCAGCCTGGCCGCGATGCGATTGAACATCTCGGTCGCAGCTGGATCGGCGATCGCCTGGATGGCCCCCGGACCGCGAGGCGCGGCGCTCGACCCGAGCATTGCCGCCGCGAGCGCGAGGACCCCGAGCGCTTTGCGATGTCGCATAGCCGCTGGAGATATTACTGCCAGATAGCACGGGAGCATCGAGGCACTTGCTCCCGAGTGGCGCCTGAGTCCAGGATGGTGCCCTATGCTCGGCGCTTCCCGTCTCCGTCCGGCACCCTACGGCCAACTCTCAACGCCTTGATAAGCCTTTCCGCGCTCGGCTTCGCGACCGTCATCTCGCTCCTGGGGCTGATCATGAGCGGGCGCGTCTCACCACTCGTCGCCCTCATCGTGGCGCCCACGTGCGCGGCGCTGGCCGGCGGGTTCGGTCTCGCGACCGGTTCATTCATCCTCGCAGGACTGCAACAGACGGCTTCCGTCGCAGCGATGTTCGTGTTCGCGATCCTGTACTTCGGCGTCATGACCGACGCGGGCATGCTCGATCCAATCGTCGATCGCATCCTGAACGCTGTGGGCATGTCCCCGATCCGAATCGTCATGGGCTCGGCTCTGCTGGCGTTGCTGGTGCACCTGGACGGCTCGGGCGCGGTCACGTTTCTCGTAACCATCCCCGCGATGCTGCCGCTCTTCGATCGGCTGCGGATGGACCGCCGCGTGCTCGCGTGCGTGGTGTCGATGGCAGCGGGTGTCAACTTCCTGCCCTGGACCGGGCCGGTGCTGAGGGCCTCTACCGCGCTTCGTATCGCGCCCGCCGATCTGTTCAGGCCGCTCATCCCCGTGCAGCTGGTTGGGCTCCTCGTCGTCTTCGGCGTGGCGTACTGGCTGGGACGACGGGAAGCAGACCGCACGCGTGATCTGCCGATGAACGACACGGCATCGGCGGCTGCGGCATTGACGCCGGAGGCGCGGGCCCTGAGACGGCCGGGGCGCTTCTGGATCAACGTGTCACTCACGCTCGTTCTCATGGCCGTGATGGTTGCCGGTATCGTGGATCCGGCCGTGGTCTTCATGATCGGCACCGCCGCCGCGCTGCTCATCAACTACCCGGCCTCAGACCTGCAGCGCGCGCGGATCGATGCACACGCGAAGTCTGCGTTGACGATGGCCGCGATTCTGCTCGCGGCGGGCGCATTCACTGGCATCATGAAAGGCTCTGGCATGCTCGCCGCCATGGCGGCGTCGGCCGTACACGCCGTGCCGACGAGCATGGCGGGCCACCTGCCGTTTGTGCTCGGACTCGTGTCGATGCCGCTCAGTCTGCTGTTCGATCCGGATTCGTTCTATCTCGGCGCGTTGCCTGTGATCGCCGAAGTAGGACATTCGCTCGGCGTACCACCAATTCAGCTGGGTCAGGCCGCACTGCTCGGACAGATGACGACCGGATTCCCCGTCAGCCCGCTGACGCCAGCCACGTTCCTGATCGTCGGCCTGACGGGCGTGGAGCTTGGAACACATCAGCGCTTTACCGCACCATGGTTGTTCCTCGCGTCGATCGTGATGACCGTTGCCGCGGTGCTGTGTGGAGTGTTCCCGCTGTGAAGACCGTCCGTGTCGGCTGCGGTGCCGGATTCTCTGGCGATCGAATCGACGCGGCCGTGGAGTTGGCGGTCGGTGGTGATCTCGATTTTCTGGTGTTCGAGTGCCTCGCCGAGCGCACGATCGCGCTCGCGCAGCTGGCCAAATCGCAGGATCCGTCTGCAGGCTACGATCCGTGGCTCGCCCAGCGTCTCGAAGCCGTGCTGCCGGCCTGCGTCCAGCGCGGCACACGCATTGTCACAAACATGGGTGCCGCAAATCCGAGCGCGGCCGCCGCGCTCGCGGCTCGTACCGCGCGCCGAATCGGTTTCCGCGGCCTCTCGATTGCCACCGTGGGCGGTGACGACGTGTTGGACGTCGTGAGGGCAGGGCCGTACGTGGTCGCCGAGACAGGAGAGCCAGTCGCGGCTCTCGGCGATCGCCTGGTATCAGCCAACGCCTACATCGGCGCGGAGCCCATTGTCGAAGCGCTGGCGGGCGGCGCGGCGGTCGTGATTACGGGGCGTGCTGCCGATCCGTCGCTGTTCGTTGGACCGCTCGCGCACAGCTTCGGCTGGTCCATGGAGAATTGGCCGCAGCTCGGACGTGCCACGCTGGTCGGCCACTTGCTCGAATGCGCGGGACAGATTACGGGCGGCTACTTCGCCGATCCCGGACTGAAGGACGTGGCGGATCTCAGCAGGCTCGGGTTCCCGATTGCCGAAGTGAGCGAGGACGATCCCGTTGTGGTGACCAAGGTCGCTGGCTCCGGCGGACGCGTGACGGCCGCCACCTGCAAGGAACAGCTACTGTACGAGATTCACGATCCCGCAGCGTATCTCACGCCCGACACGGTCGCGGACTTCAGCCGCGTCCGGGTCATTGAGCTTGGCATCGATAGAGTTGCCGTGGACGGCGCGACCGGACGGCCACGGCCGGACCTTCTGAAAGTCTCGGTCGGCTATCACGACGGATATGTGGGCGAGGGCCAGGTGTCGTACGCCGGATCGGGAGCCGTTGCACGTGCGCAGCTCGCAGCGCGGATTGTCGAGGAACGCTTGCAGCGCGCGGGCTTCGCCCGCGACAGCGTCCGTTGCGATCTCGTCGGCCTCGACGCCATTCACGGATCGCGCCTGTCGTCCTCCGGCGTCGAACCCTACGAGGTTCGTCTCCGCGTGGTTGCGCGGGTCGAATCACTCGACGCAGCCCGCCGCGTTGGACACGAAGTGGAGGCGCTCTACACCAACGGCCCCGCCGCTGGTGCCGGGGCCGTGACCTCGGTTCGCGCGGGTGTGTCCGTGGTGTCTACGTTCATTCCACGCGAGCTCGTGACGTGCCGGGTCGAGTGGCAGGTGAGTTGAGATGAAGCTGCGAGCGATCGCTCACGGCCGGAGCGGTGACAAGGGGTCCCTCGTGAACGTCTCGCTC